>NZ_JACYHC010000612.1:0-2525 GCF_017152085.1 Staphylococcus sp. EG-SA-2 | reverse complement strand
CAAAGTGTCTCAACAAGTAAAGCTGACTCACAAAGTGCATCAACGAGTACATCAGGATCGATTGTGGTATCTACATCAGCTAGTACCTCGAAATCGACAAGTGTAAGCCTATCTGATTCTGTGAGTGCATCTAAGTCATTAAGCACATCTGAAAGTAATAGTGTATCAAGCTCAACAAGCACAAGTTTAGTGAATTCACAAAGTGTATCATCAAGCATGTCAGGTTCAGTTAGTAAATCAACATCATTAAGCGATTCGATTTCGAACTCTAACAGTACTGAAAAATCCGAAAGTCTATCAACAAGTACATCTGATTCATTGCGTACATCAACATCACTCAGTGACTCATTAAGTATGAGTACATCAGGAAGCTTGTCTAAGTCACAAAGCTTATCAACGAGTATATCAGGGTCGTCTAGTACATCAGCATCATTAAGTGACAGTACATCGAATGCAATTAGTACATCAACATCATTGAGCGAGTCAGCTAGCACCTCGGACTCTATCAGTATTTCAAATAGCATAGCCAACTCTCAAAGTGCGTCAACAAGCAAATCAGATTCACAAAGTACATCAATATCATTAAGTACAAGTGATTCAAAATCGATGAGTACATCAGAATCATTGAGCGATTCGACGAGCACAAGTGGTTCTGTTTCTGGATCACTAAGCATAGCAGCATCACAAAGTGTCTCAACAAGTACATCAGACTCGATGAGTACTTCAGAGATAGTAAGTGACTCTATCAGTACAAGTGGGTCATTATCTGCATCAGACAGTAAATCAATGTCTGTAAGTAGTTCAATGAGCACGTCTCAGTCAGGTAGTACATCAGAATCATTAAGTGATTCACAAAGTACATCTGATTCTGATAGTAAGTCATTATCACTAAGTACTAGTCAATCAGGTTCAACAAGTACATCAACGTCGACAAGTGCTTCAGTACGTACTTCGGAATCGCAAAGTACGTCTGGTTCAATGAGTGCAAGTCAATCCGATTCAATGAGCATATCAACGTCGTTTAGTGATTCAACGAGTGATAGCAAATCAGCATCAACTGCATCAAGTGAATCAATATCACAAAGTGCTTCTACGAGCACATCTGGTTCGGTAAGTACTTCGACATCGTTAAGTACAAGTAATTCAGAACGTACATCAACATCTGTGAGTGATTCCACAAGCTTAAGTACATCAGAGTCTGATTCAATAAGTGAATCAACGTCAACGAGCGATTCTATAAGTGAAGCAATATCTGCTTCAGAGAGCACGTCTATATCATTAAGTGAATCAAATAGTACTAGCGATTCAGAATCACAAAGTGCATCTGCCTTTTTAAGTGAATCATTAAGTGAAAGTACGTCTGAATCAACATCAGAGTCAGTGAGTAGTTCGACAAGTGAGAGTACGTCATTATCAGACAGTACATCAGAATCTGGTAGCACATCAACATCATTAAGTAATTCAACAAGTGGTAGTGCGTCCATTTCAACATCGACAAGTATCAGTGAATCAACGTCAACGTTTAAGAGCGAGAGTGTTTCAACATCACTGAGTATGTCAACGAGTACAAGTTTGTCTAACTCTACAAGTTTGTCAACATCATTAAGTGATTCCACAAGTGATAGTAAGTCTGATTCATTAAGTACATCAATGTCGACAAGTGATTCAATCAGTACAAGTAAATCTGATTCCATTAGTACATCTACATCATTAAGTGGTTCTACAAGTGAAAGTGAATCCGACTCAACATCATCAAGTGAAAGTAAATCCGATTCAACATCAATGAGCATAAGTATGTCTCAATCAACATCAGGAAGTACAAGTACGTCAACGAGTACAAGTTTGTCTGACTCAACGAGTACGTCATTGTCACTAAGTGCATCAATGAATCAAAGCGGAGTAGACTCAAACTCAGCAAGCCAAAGTGCCTCAAACTCAACAAGTACAAGCACGAGCGAATCCGATTCACAAAGCACATCAACATATACAAGTCAGTCAACAAGCCAAAGTGAATCAACATCGACATCAACGTCACTAAGCGATTCAACAAGTATATCTAAAAGTACGAGCCAATCAGGTTCAACAAGCACATCAGCATCATTAAGTGGTTCAGAGAGTGAATCTGATTCACAAAGTATCTCAACAAGTGCAAGTGAATCAACATCAGAAAGTGCGTCAACATCACTCAGTGACTCAACAAGTACAAGTAACTCAGGATCAGCAAGTACGTCAACATCGCTCAGTAACTCAGCAAGCGCAAGTGAATCCGATTCGTCGTCAACATCTTTAAGTGATTCAACATCTGCGTCAATGCAAAGCAGTGAATCCGATTCACAAAGCACATCAGCATCATTAAGTGATTCGCTAAGTACATCAACTTCAAACCGCATGTCGACCATTGCAAGTTTATCAACATCGGTAAGTACATCAGAATCTGGCTCAACATCAGAAAGTACAAGTGAATCCGATTCAACATCAACATCATTAAGCGATTCACAAAGCACATCAAGAAGTACAAGTGCATC
>NZ_JACYHC010000611.1:0-2527 GCF_017152085.1 Staphylococcus sp. EG-SA-2 | reverse complement strand
TGCCATTTTTTAACATCTCCTTATTCGCTTAATGGTTATTATTTACCCAATCTTCCTAGGAACTTAATCATGATTACACTAAAAATTACTTTCTTCTTTATAAAAACAAGCTCGAATTACTCATGCAATAGTCTCTTTACAAATTCAACAAAATACTCAGGTACTTTTTCCAGAATCCTTTCATCCGGTTTATATTGAGGGTGATGTAAATCATATTCACTATGAGAACCAATTAACGCAAATACACTTGGAAAATGTTGACTATAACCTGAAAAATCTTCTCCAATCGTAAGCGGCTGTTCCATCATTTCCACCTTATATCCAACATGTTGGGCTACTGCAATTGCTTTATGCGTCAATGCCTCATCATTCATCACAGCGCCAGGTAAATGTGTATAATTTAAATTAATTTTCATATTATATGCTTGAGCCAATCCGTCCGCAATATCTTGTAATCGTGTTTCTACAAGCTTTCGTACCACAGGATCAAAACTACGCACTGTGCCTTGTACATACGCATGATCAGCAATGACATTCCAAGTATTACCACATGATATTTGTCCAATTGTTACTACCGCTTCATCAAACGCAGATAGATTTCTACTAACTATGGATTGAATACTATTAATCAATTGCGCCAACACAATAACTGGATCGTTGCATTGTTCTGGCTTTGCAGCATGACCACCCACGCCTTTAATATGAAACTCAAAGCGATCTACTGCTGATGTAATTGCCCCTGTTTTGATTGCAAATGTACCTACCGAACGCGATGGGTCATTATGAAAACCCAATACTGCTTGTACATCTTTTAATGCATCTGTTTCAATAATTTTAAAAGCGCCATGTCCTAGTTCTTCTGCTGGTTGAAAAATGAATTTAACACGCCCAGTAAGAGTGCCCTCAATTTCTTTTAATTTTACAGCCGTAGCCAAAATACTAGCCATGTGAATATCATGACCGCACGCATGCATAACACCTTCATTTTCAGATTTAAAATCCTGTTCAACAAGCTCTTGAATCGGTAAAGCATCAATGTCAGCCCGAACAGCTATACAACTCAGACCTTGTCCCACTTCAGCAACCAGCCCAGTCATAAGCGGTAAGTCTAATATTCTAATATGATGTTCTGTTAAAATATCTTTAATTTTTTGTGTAGTCTTAAATTCTTTATCGGATAGTTCTGGAAATTGATGAAAATACCTTCTCCAGGTAACAGCTTGATCTTTTAATCCCATCGGTCATTCCCCTTCCTTAAGTCAATGATATGTTGTCTACCCTACGATGATCATCTTTGACTATTAAACGATGATTTCACAACAATGTACTCTTGTTAATTACTTTCGCTAATGATAGACAGTTGTTTAATAATATCGTAACACTGTTGTCAAACTATTCTAACTTTTATAATTAAGAATCTATACAAAAACGTGTTCTCGGATAAACTTGTTTTTACAAACCACAAAAGCTCTAAACATTAGTGTAAACCAATGCTTAGAGCTTTCTAATTATTTTATGCTTTAAAAGATAATGTGTTATCTACGATGACCTTACCGTCTTTAATAACTTTTTCTGCGTGATTGATACCAAAATGATATGGAATATATTCATGATTTGGTGCATCCCAAATTACTAAATTAGCCTTATCACCTGTGTTAATTGTACCCGCGTTAATGTCTATTGCTTTAGCAGCATTGACCGTAACAGCATTCCAAACTTCATTAGGTGATAGCTTTAATTTCAAGGCTGCAATCGCCATAACAAGTTGTAAGTTGTTTGTGACACTACTACCAGGGTTATAATCAGTTGCTAATGCAATCGCACCGTTATTGTCTAGCATGCCTCTTGCATCTGCATAATCTTCTTTACCTAAATAGAACGTCGTTGCAGGTAAGAGGACAGCTACAGTATCACTATTTCGCAACTTTTCTTTTCCTTTATCACTAGAAGCTACTAAGTGGTCTGCTGATATTGCTTGTTCATCAATTGCTAATTCCAGTCCGCCTAACGGATCAATTTCATCCGCATGTATTTTCACTTTAAAACCTGCTTCTTTGGCTTTTTGCATATAATGTTGCGATTGTTCTATTGTAAATACACCTGTTTCACAGAAAATATCCGCAAAGTCTGCATATTGTTTTACTTCCGGAAGTAACGCAATCATTTCTTCTAAAAATGCCTCATTTGAACTTGCCTCTTTAGGTACAGCATGAGGCCCTAGGAAAGTATGTTTCATGTCTAAATCATATTTCTCAGCTAAACGATTAGACACTTTCAATTGCTTCAGTTCATTTTCTCTATCTAATCCATAACCACTCTTACTTTCAACTGCAAGCACGCCGTGTTTAATCATAGTAAGCAAATCATGCTCTGCTTTTTTAAACAAGTCATCTTCGGATGTTTCTCTAGTAGCATTAACGGTAGATAATATGCCACCACCCATTTCTAATATTTCAAGGTAAGACTTACCTTGACGTTTTAATGACATCTCATGTTCTCGAGATCCACCAAATGTTAAATGGGTATG
>NZ_JACYHC010000610.1:0-2561 GCF_017152085.1 Staphylococcus sp. EG-SA-2 | reverse complement strand
CAAGAAGAAGACGCTGAATTTAATAAAGTATTAAAAAATGTCTGCATTAAAATTATGCATAACGATATCAAAAATAATAGAGACCGTATCGATATTGACAGCGACATCCCAGATAATCTCATATTTTATATTTATGACTCGTTGATTGAAGGTTTTATACATTGGATAAAAGATGAAAAAATTGACTGGCTTGGCGAAGATATTGATAACATTTTCCATAGATTAATCAATATTAAGATTAAATAGTAGATGAGAAACTCATGAGCGTTACCAACATTCATAATAAAAACGATAGTGTACACGTTAATGAATTCGTGTACTACTATCGTTTTTTATTTTTATCGTGCTTATCGTTATTAAAATAACTGATACACAACACATAAACTATGAAGAAAAAAATAAATCCGCTATCTAAATGACTTTGACTCAGTTGTTTATATGACCAAATTGCTAATACAATTCCCATTATTATTGAAATAACGTATCTCACATTCTTATACCTATAATCCTTTTCTAAAAATATGGTTGCTATTACTTAATTTTTAAAGTTATAAATAAAAAGAGCCAACCGCAATGGATGGCCCTTGTTCATTATGAAGCATTAGAACATTTCTGAAACAACCTTTTGTTCTAAGAAGTGTAATAAGTAGTCTGGGCTACCTGTTTTAGCGTCCGTACCTGACATTTTGAAACCACCAAATGGATGGTATCCAACAACTGCTGAAGTACAACCTCTGTTAAGGTATAAATTACCTACATCAAATTCGTTTACCGCTTTAATCCAATGCTCGCGATTATTTGTAATCACTGCACCAGTTAAACCGTAATCTGTATCATTTGCAACCTCAATGGCTTCATCAAAATCGTTAACTTTCACAAAGCCAACAACTGGACCAAAAATTTCTTCTTGCATGATTCTATCTTTAGATTTAAGTCCTGAAATGATTGTTGGTTCTACAAAGTAACCTTTTGAATCATCAGTGCCGCCACCTTGTTCTAATTTACCTTCTTCTTTACCAATCTCAATATAATTTTTAATCTTATCAAATTGTTTTTTATTAATAACTGGGCCCATATACGTATTGTCTACAGTATTGCCCAACGTTAATTCTTTTGTTAATTTGATTGATTTCTCTAATACTTCGTCATAAACGTCTTTATGCACAATTGCACGTGAACATGCAGAACATTTTTGACCAGAGAAACCAAACGCTGACGTTACAATAGCTTCTGCCGCCATATCTGTATCAATATTTTCATCAACTACAATGGCATCTTTACCACCCATTTCAGCGATAACACGTTTCAAGAAGTTTTGACCTTCTTGAACTACGGCACTACGTTCATAAATTCTAGTACCTGTCGCACGTGATCCTGTAAATGTAACGAAATGCGTATCTTTATGATCAACTAAGTAATCACCAATTTCTTTCGGATCACCAGGAACAAAGTTAACTACGCCTTTTGGTAATCCTGCTTCTTCTAAAATTTCCATTAATTTATAAGCGATATAAGGTGTATCCTCAGCAGGTTTCAATAACACTGTATTACCTGCAACAACTGGTGCTAAAGTCGTACCAGCCATAATCGCAAACGGGAAGTTCCACGGTGGAATTGTAACACCTGTACCAATTGATTTATAGAAATATTTATTGTGTTCACCTTCACGATCAAGTACTGGCTTACCTTGAGCCAAATCCATCATTGAACGTGCATAGTATTCAATAAAATCAATACCTTCAGCTGCATCACCAACTGCTTCATCCCATGGCTTACCTGCTTCATAAACCATAATTGCTGCAATTTCCGCTTTTCGACGACGAATAATTGCCGAAACACGTAACATAAGCTCTGCACGATCATTTGCTGACCATGTTTTCCAAGATTTATAAGCTTCGTTTGCTGCTTTAAATGCATCTTCAACATCTTGTTTTGTTGCCTTTGATGCATTTGCAATCACTTGTGATGTGTCTGCAGGATTGATTGATTTAATTTTGTCATCTTTGAAAATCTTCTCTCCATTAATCACTAATGGTATGTCTTGACCTAATTCTTTTTCCACGTCTTTCAATGCTTTCTTAAACATATCCACATTTTCTTGGACTGAAAAATCGTAACCAGGTTCATTTTTAAATTCTACTACCATGTACACTTACCCCCTATAAATTTTGAAAGTGGTTTAACCCTTTGATTTAATGATATAACATCATTTAAACTCATTTTACTATGATTAAGGTTAGTTTTGCAATCGCTTTCATTTTTATGCTTTATCACTTATTCTCAAGTATTTTGAAATTGATTGGTTACTTTTTAAAATTTATATGGGTCGCAACTGCTACTTTATCGTTTCGTCATTTAATGTTTCGGATGGTAGGTCATTATCAATTTTACGAACGACTTTACAAGGGTTTCCAACCGCTAAGCTGTGTGGCGGAATATCTTTAGTGACAACACTACCAGCACCAATCACACTGCCTTCTCCAATCGTCACCCCTGGTAACACGGCTACATGACCGCCAAACCAAGTATTACTGCCAATATGAATGGGTCCGGCTTTTTCA
>NZ_JACYHC010000609.1:0-16219 GCF_017152085.1 Staphylococcus sp. EG-SA-2 | reverse complement strand
CATTTTCTTCAATTACTTCACCAAGGCGTTTAAAATCTTTGTCTTGAATCGCTGCTTTTGCTTCAGCTAAATCTTCATCAATATGATCTAACCAATATTGATAAAACCTTGATGTGTTTCGTGTCAACGACATACCATATCGACTAGGTACCTTTTTAGAATGTTGATTAATCACAACAAATATCATGGCAAGGTCATCTTCAAAATGATTCGATTCAAGTGGAACGGCATATGACGTCTCATCATTATACCCTTTTTCCCATTCTGCAAATCCACCATAAATACTACGCGACGCAGAACCCGAACCAATTCGCGCCAATCTCGATAAATCCTTATCTGACAGCTGCAAGTCTAGTGCTTGATTACAAGCTGCTGCTAAAGCTGCATATGCGCTTGCTGATGAAGCCAACCCTGCTGCTGTTGGTACAAAATTGTCGCTTTCAATTTCAGCATACCAATCGATGCCAGCTCTATTTCTGACAATATCCATATATTTTGAAATTTTCTCTAATTCTTTGCCACTAACCTTTTCACCATTCAACCAAAATTGATCCTGTGTTAACTGGTCGTTAAAAGTGACTTTCGTTTCAGTGTAAAATTTTTCTAATGTAACAGATATGCTATTATTCATTGGAATGATTAGTGCTTCATCTTTTTTACCCCAATATTTTATAAGTGCAATATTCGTATGTGCACGTGCTTTGCCACTTTTAATCAACGCATTAACCTCCTAAATTCTCAATCCATGTATGTGCTGCACCAGCTTTTTCTACAGCTTTCACAATATTTTTCGCTGTTGGTAAATCTTTGGCAAGCAATAACATACTTCCACCACGACCAGCACCAGTAAGTTTTCCAGCAATCGCACCATTTTCTTTACCAATTTTCATTAATTGTTCTATTTTATCATGACTAACTGTCAACGCCTTTAAATCCGCATGACATTCATTAAAAATATCCGCTAGGGCTTCAAAGTTATGATGTTCAATCACATCACTCGCACGTAAAACTAACTTACCGATATGTTTTACATGTGACATGTACTGAGGATCCTCACAAAGTTTATGAACATCTTCTACCGCTTGTCTTGTTGAACCTTTCACACCAGTATCAATAACAACCATATAGCCGTCTAAACTTAACGTTTTCAATGTTTCAGCATGACCTTTTTGGAACCAAACTGGTTTGCCTGATACAATCGTTTGCGTATCAATACCACTTGGTTTACCATGTGCAATTTGCTCTGCCCAATTAGCCTTTTCAATGAGTTCTTCTTTCGTTAATGATTTCCCTAAAAAATCATAACTTGCACGAACAAAAGCAACCGCGACAGCTGCACTCGATCCTAATCCACGTGATGGTGGTAAATTCGTTTGGATCGTTACTGCTAGCGGCTCTGTAATATTATTTAATTCTACAAAACGGTTCACCAAAGACTTAAGATGGTCAGGCGCATCATATAACATACCATCGTAAACATCGCTTTTAATAGACGAATAGTTCCCGCTCTCTAAGGCTTCTATTAAAACTTTGATTTTACCTGCGTTAAACGGTACTGCAATAGCAGGCTCTCCAAATGTAACAGCATGTTCTCCTATTAAAATAATCTTACCTGTCGATTCCCCATATCCTTTTCTTGTCATGTCAATATCACCTTTTATATTTATCCTATACTTGATTCATTATTTTTATTTATTAGTAAAAGACATCATATTCTAAGTTGCATACGCATTCGCGTTAAATTTCATTGCAGTCTTTATCTCACATTATTCATATTATGTATAATCTTTATTTTGAATTTATATTTGACTTAACTTGATTAGTATAAAACTAACTTTCGTTTACTTCAAAGTTTAAATCTTATCGAGTGATATTTCAGATTCTTTATCTTTTTATAAAATAGCCCTACAATTTATAATTTTCCACCCTAACTATAATACTACAAATAATAATTGGAATATATAGATTTACTACTAAAGTATTAGAACATTTCAATAGAAGGTCGTTTCTTTCATAGTCATACGCATTATATATACCCTATTCTCAATCTATTTAATACGTAAAACATGAAATTTTCTTATTAAATTTATTATTTCCATCATATCATTACTTTTAATTTAATGATGTTCAATTTAAATATTAGGTCAATAACATATTTATGCTTTTTATGGATACTTTCAAAAATAACAGCCCCAAACGATAACTTGAAAGGGGCTGTTAAATATTTAACTATTGCATTTGGTCTATCATTTTCTTGTTTCTTTCAATCATTTTATCAAAATACGTATCGTATCTTTGCCATTCTTCTTGAGTAATGGGCGTCATATTTAATACACCGCCAAGATCTTTGATTGCATATAATAGTAAAAACATTACATCTTGAACAGTAATCGTTTTGTTAAGCAATGTCTCTAATGAGGCCATACAAGATGGTTCAATTTCAGGATATTTAAATTTAGTCACTTCACCTTTTAAAGCATGTTCATAAAATGTTTGCATCATCAATGCACGTTCTGAACCAGAGCCTTCAACACAAAGATAAATTTGTACAGCAATACCGCCTCTAACTCTTCGTTGCGATATGCCTGCAAATTTCTTACCATCGATACTTAAGTCAAATTTTCCTGGGCAATAAGAATGTTCAATTTCCATCGTATCAATATCAACATTCTCATCTTCGAACATTTTGCTAATTAAGAGGTACATCACAGTAAACGCTTCATCAATCGTTGTTTCTGTTTGTCCTTTGAACATCAGCGATATATTTAATACACCTTGATCTAGAACGACACCTAAGCCACCAGAATTTCTAACAATGGCATTATAACCAATCTCATTCGTTAAATAATCAATGCCATCTTTTAAAAACGGCAATCTTGAATCATGAATACCAAGAATAACAGTATGTTGATGAATCCAAGTACGCACAACATTATCTGATATATCTTTGCCCACACTTTCGCAAAATGTATCATCGAATGCGAAAGATTGCATAGGTTCTAATCCAGAAGAATGGTCGATATATCGCCAGTTGACGCCATTAAAATATTTACTCGCTAAATCCATCGTTATTGTAAGGCTTGCGCTGCTGTAATAATTGAAAGATTGTATACATCTTCAATTGAGCAGCCACGTGATAAGTCATTTACTGGAGAATTTAAACCTTGTAATACTGGACCAACTGCATCATATCCACCTAAACGTTGTGCAATTTTGTAACCAATATTACCAGCTTCTAAACTTGGGAATACAAAGACATTTGCATCACCTTGTAATTTAGCACCTGGCGCTTTTTTCTCAGCAACACCTGGTACAATCGCAGCATCAAATTGGAATTCGCCATCAATGATTGCTTCTAATTTTTCTTCTTCAGCTTTTTGTTGTGCTAATTTGACAGCTTCTTGAACTTTTGTCACGTCGTCTGATTTAGCAGACCCTTTTGTTGAAAAGCTTAACATTGCAACTTTTGGATCCATGCCAAAGCTTAATGCTGATTTTGCACTTTCTACTGCAATTTCTGCAAGTCCTTGTGAATCAAGTTCTGGATTGATTGCACAATCACCAAAGATGTATTGTTCATCACCTTTAATCATAAAGAAGATACCTGATGTTCTTGATACACCTGGTTTCGTTTTGATGATTTGTAAAGCTGGACGCACAGTGTCTCCTGTTGAATGTGCTGCACCACTAACTAAACCATCTGCTTTACCAGCATAAACAAGCATTGTACCGAAGTAGTTCACATTGTTTAATAATTCTTGTGCTTGTTCTTCAGTCGCTTTACCTTTACGTCGTTCAACAAATGATTGAACTAATTCAGCTTTCAATTCACTTGTCGCAGGATTAATTAATTCAATATTAGAAATATCAAGATCAAGTTTTTGCGCTAAAGATTGAACCTTAGTCTCATCACCTAACACGATTGGTGTAACATAATCTGTTGCTTGTAATTGTGTTGCAGCTGTTAGAACACGTTCGTCCTCTCCTTCAGGTAATACGATTTTAACGTTTTTACCAGAAAGTTTGTCTTTTAATACATTTAATAAATCAGCCATAATGTCCTCCTGTAATATAAATCTTATTAATCATTCACGGTATAATTATACGCCATTTTATTTCATAATGCCACGTCACCAATTTGTAATCATAATTTTATCGTTACCCCTTTGCTTTATGATAAAATTTATAAAGAACTGATGATTTTTGAAAAGGAGCGATAAACATGAGTCAAGCAGCCGAAACATTAGATGGTTGGTATAGTCTACATTTATTTTATGCAGTTGATTGGGCATCATTACGTATAGTTCCAAAGGACGAACGCGATGCACTTGTCACTGAATTTCAATCATTTTTAGAAAATACAGCAACTGTAAGATCATCAAAATCTGGTGATCAAGCTATTTATAATATAACTGGTCAAAAAGCAGATTTGTTATTATGGTTCTTACGTCCTGAAATGAAGTCTTTAAATCATATTGAAAATGAATTTAACAAATTGCGCATTGCTGACTTCCTAATCCCTACATATTCATATGTATCAGTCATTGAATTGAGCAATTATTTAGCTGGTAAATCTGATGAAGATCCTTATGAGAACCCTCATATCAAAGCAAGATTATACCCAGAATTACCACATTCTGATTATATTTGTTTCTATCCAATGAACAAACGTCGTAATGAAACTTATAACTGGTACATGTTAACTATGGAAGAACGCCAAAAATTAATGTATGACCATGGTATGATTGGTAGAAAATATGCTGGCAAAATCAAACAATTTATTACTGGTTCTGTAGGGTTTGATGATTTCGAATGGGGCGTAACATTGTTCTCAGATGACGTATTACAATTCAAAAAAATTGTATACGAAATGCGCTTTGATGAAACAACAGCACGATACGGTGAATTCGGTAGTTTCTTTGTAGGACATCTTATTAACACAAACGAATTCGATCAATTCTTTGCGATTTCTTAATACATTGGTACGTTTATAAATTAATAAAAAAATTCCAAGCTTATCGGTTTAAGCTTGGAATTTTTCGTTTATCTTCAGTATATTCCCGTATACATAAGACGTGATTTGGTAAATAGTTGAAATCTGTATGTTTAAACTTATATATATGTGCTAATGTATTATCAATAACAAAGTACACTTTGCTCATAGCAAAGTGTACCCGAGTAGTCTTCCTTGGGAGAACTTTAACTACTATCACTACATATAAACGTTAACCTCAATAGAAATTATACAGTCGCTACTCTATACAATTTTTGTAATGGTTAACTAATATTATTTTAACCTATTTGAAATATTTGAAACATATTTTTGTCGAATTTTTTTCAATAATTTTCCCTTTTTATACTTCAAGAGAATTTTAACTACTAAAAATTCCAATGATTATTATTACAATAGTATCAAATATTAGTTTTTTAAAATCAATAACAACTTATCAAAAAGCTCATGTGGTTATTTTATAGTGTATAAACTATAATGAGTATTAAATTCTTATAAACAATGGTGATGAAATGGACATAAATTCAGAAGAATACAAACAAGAGGTACTTATCAAAGACGTTGTCATGCTTGCTGCTCGCATACTATTAGAATCTGGTGCAGAAGGTACGCGTGTAGAAGATACCATGACACGTATTGCAAAAAAACTTGGTTACAGTGAAAGTAACAGCTTTGTTACAAACACTGTCATCCAGTTTACGTTACATTCGGAATCGTTTCCTAGAATATTTAGAATTACCTCTCGAGATACAAACTTAATAAAAATTTCGCAAGCTAATAAAATTTCGCGTCAAATTACAAATAATGAAATTTCTTTAGCCGAAGCAAAAACACAACTTGAAAAAATATATGTTGCTAAGCGTGACAGCAGTCTTCCCTTTAAAGGTTTTGCTGCAGCAATGATTGCAATGAGTTTCTTATATTTACAAGGTGGTAGATTGATTGATGTTTTAACTGCGATATTAGCAGGTAGTCTAGGATACCTAGTCACTGAGATTTTAGATCGCAAGTTACATGCACAGTTTATCCCAGAATTCATTGGTTCATTAGTTATTGGGATTATCGCCGTTATTGGACATACACTTATCCCAACAGGTGACTTGGCAACTATTATCATTGCGGCAGTCATGCCTATTGTTCCTGGTGTATTAATAACAAACGCAATACAAGATTTATTTGGTGGACACATGTTGATGTTCACAACGAAATCATTAGAAGCATTGGTTACTGCGTTTGGCATCGGTGCTGGCGTTGGTAGCGTATTAATTTTAGTATAGGAGTATCAGACTATGTTTTGGATCTTAAACTTTATCTTTAGCTTTTTAGCTTCAATGTTCTTCTGCGTCATTTTTGATGCACCTAGAAAATTATATCTATCATGTGGTTTCGTTGGTACATGTGGATGGATGGTTTACACCTTATTCTTCAACGGCTTTAATGTGCACACTATATACTCTAGTTTCTTTGGTAGTTTAGCATTAGGCTTGTTAAGTCATTATATGGCTCGTAAACAAAAAGAACCTGCCATCATTTTTATGGTAACGGGTATCATTCCATTAGTACCAGGTGGATTAGCATACGATGCTACAAAAAATTTAGTCTTATTAAATTTCAGCACAGCAATCAATACCATGTTAGAAGTAACACTTATTGCAGGCGCCATCGCATTAGGTTTATTATTCGCCGACCAAATTTCCAAATTAATTGTTTCTGGGTTCGTGAAATCTTTTAAACGATTATAAATATTGTTAGAAATGGCTCAGCCCAAACTCTTAGCAATTATATATAAGGTTCAGCTGCCTCGTCTTAAATGTCAATTTATAATACAAAAAATCGCACGATACGCCTCCGAATGAAGAAGGTATATTGTGCGATTCTTTTATTATTTAGTTTTTTCTTTTTCAGGTTCTTCAATCATATCATCAACTTCATTTTCACTTCTATTTAAAATCAAGCGACTTAATTCATCATTATCCATATTTTTCAATTTAGGATATCGAATCACAAAGAATATTAAACCGATGATTAACCATCCAAGCAATGCAATATAAGATGGTGCAGTCAGTGCTGCAGGAGAACCTGGCACTAATAACAACGCTAAGAAAATGAATGATACAAATGAGCCGATAATAGCAAACGTTTTGTAAACCGGTGCATACGTATTACTTTGTTTGTTATAACTGAATAATTTCGCTGCAGACAAACATGTAATAAAGTAGGCAATGGATACACCTGTAGATGACATATCTACAATCCAAGTCAATGCAGTTCTTCCTAGCCAAGGTGCAATTAACGACACACCTACTAGGAATATGATTGCGACATATGGTGTTTTGTATTTACTATGTAATTTACTAAACATTGTTGGCATAATACCTGAACGTCCCATAGAAAATAACAAGCGACTTGAACTCATCAAGAATCCATTTAAACCAGTAAATATACCCATCATAATTGCAATTGCTAATACACCTAATCCAATATAACCAAATGCTGTTTGTGTAACAGCACCTGTTAACCACAACTGCCCATTTAAACTTTGATGACTTGTTGATAACCAACCAGTGTATAAAATCATGACAACATAAGTTAATGATGCTGCTAATAAACTGTACACGATAAGCTTAAATGTCTTGTTTGGTGCAAAGTTAAACTCTTCTGCTGTTTGTGGAATATTATCAAATCCAACATATGCCCATGGTGCCACGGATACAATAACCACAATAGACACTAACCATCCTTTGCTAGGTTCAGCTAACGGTTGTAAATTTTCAAGTGCAAAATTATTACCAAAGAATGAACCAAAGAACATCAATAATACGACGATTACCATCGCCACACAGAAATAATATTGTAATGATCCAGATACACTTGCGCCACGAATCGTTACTAGCATGAATACAAGTAGTAATACGGTCGCAATAATGATTTCCGTAATATAAACGTCCCAGCCCGCAATGGTGTATAGTTTCCCATTATTTAAGACATCTGGCAATAAGAATTTAACTAGTAAACTGAATGCGGTCGCATTTAAAGCAACGACACAGACATAACCAAAAGTTAAAAACCATGATGAGAAGAAACTCACATATCTGCCGAAACTTAAGAAACTAAAGGCAAACGCGCCCCCTGATACTGGAAATCTCTCTACTAATGCGCCATAACTAACCGCAATTAATATCATTAATAATGCACCAATAACTATACCAATTGATGCTGCAATCGGACCTGACTGCTTAATCCAGTCTCCTGGTAAGATGAATGCGCCCCATCCGATACATGAACCATATGCAATCGCCCATACAAACTTTTCAGATAGGTTTTGTTTTAAATCGCCTCTATCTATTTGCTTATTCTTTTTTTCCATAAATAAAAACTCACCTCGAAGGTATTCTATACCCAAAAGATGAGTTTGTAACTCTTTTTCTTGATTATTTTTATTAAAAATTTAATGTTTAGTTACATAGGTAATCTAAAGTTTTAAAATTTAACCAGCAAATTTGAATGTCGCAATGATTAACATTATCCAGCCAATGATGAACAATACGCCACCAATTGGCGTAATCGCACCTAAAACTTTAATTTGAGTTAATACTAAAATATATAATGATCCACTAAAGAAAATAATACCAGCAAATATTAACCAGCCAGCCCAGTTAACATTGATTGAAGTTGTACCACTAATTACACCTATAATTAATAATGCTAAGCCATGGTACATTTGATACGTCGTTGCTTTTTCCCATACTGATAAATAGTGATCACTTATTTTTCCTTGTAAACCATGCGCACCAAATGCACCTGTTCCGACAGCCATCATCGCGTTTAATGCACCTAAAATAATAAATAATTTCATTGCTACCTCTCCTTATATAATTCAGTATTAATAAATGTTTAAATCCGAACACTCGAATAAAAGTATATGCGTCTTGATTATTAACCAACATACTTAACAAGCTATTAAGTAATTATGTTTCATTGTTGCTTTTTAAAAATCAAATATGGATTCACCATTGCCAATGTCATCATCTGTCGCTAATCTTTGTTGTTGGTTTGAAGGTTGTGAATATGACTTATTATGATGATGTGCTGAATGCGTATTTACTTTACCACCCATCGCTTCAATTTCAGCAGCTGTCACTTGATGAGTTGGCTGCGTTATTTGTGATTGTGGCATTTGATTATGGTTAGCAATACGACGATTCATTTGTTGTTCACCAATATGTGGTGTATTTGATGTTGAAGCATATAAAGATGTTAATATATGTATGGCATACATATGTTTTTCAAAGTCATGGTCATGCTGTGCCTGCTCTGCTTGTACTAATTCTTGCTCAATTCGTGCTATTAAAGTTTCTCTATTCACCATCTACGCCTCACTTTCACACCAATTAATTGGTGATTTTCCTACTGACTCTAAATAGGCATTCGCTTTGGAATACGGTTTTGATCCAAAGAATCCTCTATATGCAGACAGTGGACTAGGATGCACTGATTTTATAATACAATGTTTAGATGTATCGATAAGCTTTATTTTTTGCTGTGCAGGTTTCCCCCACAAAATAAAGACAACATGTTCTTTATAATCAGACACTGCTTTAATAATTTCATCAGTAAATGTTTCCCAACCAATATCACGATGAGAATTTGCTTCACCCTGTCTTACGGTTAAAACTGTATTCAATAACAAGACGCCTTCTCTTGCCCAATCTTGTAAATGCGGTGTTTGTCTAACGCATCCAATATCATCTGCTAATTCTTTATACATATTACGTAAAGATGGAGGGAATTTTGCGTTAGGTTGCACTGAAAATGCTAATCCATGTGCTTGGTTTGGACCATGATACGGGTCTTGTCCTAATATAACAACTTTGATATTTTCAAACGGTGTTAAATCAAACGCTTGATATATATTTTCCCTATCAGGGTATACGATTGCAGTCGAATATTCTTTTTCTAAAAAATCATGCATAGCTTTAAAGTCATGTTTCGTTGTTATGTCATGAAAAATTTGCGACCATTCCATTCAATCTCACCTCAGGACATATTTTAACATATCACACTTATCTAAAGTGAATGACATTTTCAAAAGTTACAATAGTATGAATGATTCATTTCAACAATCATCAAATATTGAATGCTTAATATTTTTCAATTAGGTTAAAAATGATATGATGAATACAATATTATTATGTAGGAGTGAAGCTCAATGGCTTTAAAGAAAGTTTTAACAATTGCCGGTTCTGACACAAGTGCTGGCGCAGGTATGCAAGCAGATTTGAAAACGTTCCAAGAATTAGATACGTATGGCATGGTCGCTTTAACTGCCATCGTTACTATGGATAAAGATACATGGTCACACGATGTTACACCATTACCAATGGATGTATTTGAAAAACAACTTGAAACGGCTTTATCAATCGGACCTGATGCTATTAAAACAGGTATGTTAGGTACTGAGGAGATAATCAAACGTGCTGGAGAAGTATATGAGGCATCTAATGCACAATATTTTGTAGTAGATCCTGTCATGGTTTGTAAAGGCGAAGATGAAGTGCTTAATCCTGGAAATACTGAGGCGATGATTAAATATCTACTACCTAAAGCAACGGTAGTGACACCAAACTTATTTGAAGCGGGTCAATTATCAGGATTAGGTAAATTAAATTCAATTGAAGATATGAAAAAGGCTGCAACAATTATCTTTGATAAAGGCGCACAGCATGTCATCATTAAAGGTGGCAAAGCTTTAGATCAAGATAAATCGTATGACTTATACTATGATGGTCAAACATTTTATCAACTAACAACAGACATGTTCCAACAAAGTTATAACCATGGTGCTGGTTGTACATTTGCTGCGGCAACAACTGCATATTTAGCTAACGGTAAGTCACCGAAAGAAGCTGTGATTAGCGCGAAAGCTTTCGTCGCTTCTGCTATTAAAAACGGTTGGAAAATGAATGATTTTGTTGGTCCTGTGGATCACGGTGCATACAACCGTATTGAACATATCGATGTTGAAGTAACAGAGGTTTAACGATTAGGCGGTTCATCTATAAATCAACATTATTAGCCACACCACTTAAATTGGGTATGAACTCAATTTATGTGATGTGGTTATTTTTTTATAATCATCATGCTCTGTATATAATTTAAATTTGAAAGTTACATATAAGCGTTATTAGCTTTTATTGAAAATTTCATACATATCGAACAATACATACAAATATTTCCTATACATCTACATCTATGACTAAATAACCCTTTATTTTCAAGATGAACTTAAACTCATCTATATGCTCAATACCTCTATCATTATCATTCTTTTGCGATAGATGCCTCTCTAATCATATATGTTATATTTCCCAAATGACTGCCAGGCGACTCTATAAATATATATTTATTTAGAACTTTTATACATAAATAGTCTTAGTAAATCATACGTTCTATGTCTGATAAAAAGTTGATACTTAAGGTTGATGTCACACATAAAAATGTTATTTATAATATAACCATAGAGTAGCAAAGGAGGTAATATAGGTTATGATTATTTATCGACAGTATCACCATGAAGGCGCACCAGTTTATGAAATTATAACCAAAACGTTTCAGCATGTTTCAATTAAATGTGACGATTCATTTAGTGATACTGAAATATTCAAATTGCTCTCTTTATTACAAGACGATATAGATCATATGAAAGTTAGTTAAATTGACTAATCGTTCCAATAATCCAGAATTTATTAAACATTGATATAGTTGTTATTATTATTTTAGATTAATGCATCCCCGTGCAAAGAAAGAAACGTAACCTATATTCATCTCTGTTCCCAATAATAATAACAATACATAACTGATATTAGCTGTCCTTTCATCTCCTAATTAATATGCGTTCATGCAGCTAATATCGGTTATTTTTTTGTGCTCAAAGAAATTTTTATTTTAATCTCTCCATCGTCATTAATTGCTATAATTTCGTGTTCGTGTTGTTCAATGAATTCGATATTTTCATTTATTAAAATAGGTTTAACGTAGTTAATTTGACACTGGTTTGTCTCTAATGACATAGCCATCAGCATCATTTGACTCACTAATTGTCCTGGCACAATCTCATTATGTATTGGATTATCATCATTTACGAGCGCCAAATATTCATTTATCCATATCTCATTAAACTTCATCTCTACTTCATCGCCTTAATAAAAGTTTGTGTAACCGTTATGACATGTTGATCATTTTTAGTTAATGTTAAAGCCATTGTATAACGTGTGATATTGCGAGTCTGTCGGCATTCAATATCTTCTAAATGCCCTACATATATTGTGTCTACTTCTATCTTTTGAGTTTGATTAATTGCTGATTTTGTTAAAATCAGTTCGCTATTTGCATATTTTTTAAATAAATCAAATTTTGGCCATAATGACGCACACATTAATGGTGGTACTTCTTTTCTATAAGGTTGGTTAAAACACTGATAATATGCAGCCACACTATCCTTAGAAAATGACACATTTAATCGCTGGTTAGAATCGAGTAAATAATGCTGCATTTCCTAGACCTCCCCCTATCCCCATAGATGCAATCATAGTCTCTTTGTCAAACATATAAAATAATCGAGTCACTAATTGGGCACCGCTTGCACCGTATGGATGACCTGATGCTAATGCACCACCCCATATATTTAATTGCGTATTTGAAATATTTAAAGCTTGTTGGCAGGCAACTACCTGTGCACTGAACGCTTCGTTAATTTCAATGACTTCAATATTTTCTATCGTTAATTGATTTCTTTTTAGTAAGTTGGAAATGGCTGGTACTGGACCAATGCCAGGAAAATTAGAATCAACACCTACCGTAACACCATCTTTAAATAATAAACCATGCTCGAAACCTAATTCGTATGCCATATCTTTTTCCATAATAAGCAATAAAACTGCACCATCATTTTTCATACAACTATTCGCAGCGGTAACGGTCCCACCTTTGATTACGGGCTTAAATCGGCCAAAGTTATCTTTCGGAATATGTGATTTTAGACTTTCATCAGTATTGAATATTTCTCCTTTAACGGTTATAGGTAATATTTCCTGAGAAATATTTCCATTCTTTACATTTTCCGCTGTCAGTTGATGACTTCGATAAGCAAATTCATCTTGTAATTCTCTTGAAACATCATACATCTTGGCCACATTTTCAGCACCTTGAATCATTGATGGGTCGCTCATTTCAGGTGCAAATGATGCACGCTCATAAAACTCAGGTAATGCTGTTTCGTACACAGAATGCGGTCGTTTGATTTTCCAAGGTGCTCGACTTGTACTTTCAACACCACCTGCAATATATACCTTGCCAGCTCCGGCTTGGATCATGCGACATGCATATTGAACACTTTCAAGTCCAGACCCACATTGCCGATCGATTGTGACGCCAGGTATTGAATCTTTAAGCCCCGCTTCAAGCAATGCTTTTCTTGCAATATTGCCACCATTCCCAACAACATTACCTAAAACTACATCATCTATTTTAGATATTACCTCTGGATACTTCTCTTTAAAATGTTGGAATAAAGGTTTAAGCAATTGTTCTGGCTCTAAATGTTTTAAAGTGCCACCATATTTCCCAAATGCAGTTCGTTTAGCTGCAACTATGACTGCTTGATTCATATTATAATTCACCTCTCAAATACATCGACATCATTTTTTCTCTAGCAATTTTACCACTTGCAGTGTAATACATCTTTTCTACATGATGAATCATCGATGGAATTTCATAGCGTTTCACTTTCTTTTTTAAAAATTGTTTTACATTTTTATGTGTAAGTGTCACATCACCAGAATAAAGCAATACGCCTATTTGACCAAAACGCTCATTTGGAATACCGATGATAATTGCTTCATCAATGCTCGAAGATTGCGTTAAAAGGCGTTCAACATGTGCTGGATATATATTTTGACCACCAATAATTAACATATCCTGTTGACGTCCCGTTAAATATAAATACTGCTCTTTTACATAGCCATTATCATTAGTAACAAACCATTCATCATTATTTATACATTGTTCACTTACATAGCCACTAAACATCATATTACTTTTTATACAAATAGTTCCTATACCATTGTGATCGTGATTCGTTGTTTTCAATTCCACATTTGGAAATAGCACACCTACTGATTCAACTGGTGCTTGCTGATTCAAGTTATAGCTGATAAAACTGGTTTCCGATGTACCAAAAAATTCAATCAAATTTATGTCATTTGCTTGATTTTTTATCTTTTTAAAAATAGAAGAATGCAGCTTATCTCCACTGCTAAAAAATGATTGGATTGTATGTTCATTGTTGTAAACTAACAATAATGATTTAATCATCGTTGGAACAAGAAACATAGCAACTTTGTATGATGATATTTTATGACATTGATTAAGTAACTTTTCAGGATGAAAAGTGGTCTGTCCTATAAAAGTACGACCGGAACTTAAAGCAAACAATAACGCATATAATGTTAACGAGTGCGATAGTGGTCCAGGGGCTGCTATTGCATTTTCATTTTTTAACATCAACATTTCATTAACTTCAAAAGAAGCCAACCATGAATCTTCATCACGATAATATGCTTTTGGCAGTCCAGTTGTCCCTGAAGTAAAACCAATATGTAATAAATTGGGGTAGTGCTGTAATTGCGTTGAATCAATAAACATCGGTGAGTCTATATTCTGCATGAGACCTGTATCTCCAATTACATCTTTAATACCATATTTTTCAATCAATTGACGATGTATAGTACTTTGCCATTTACCTTCCATCATCATAGGCACTTTATGTAAACGATGCAAAGCTAAATAACAAATAATACTTTGCACCGGTGATTTCATATTAATAGCAACGACAGGGTTAAGTGAATATTTCTGCAAAGATTCAACTGCGCTAGTGATGCGGGCATTTAGTTGACTATATGTAATTGTTTCATCATCGATATGTAATGCTATGTCATTAGGTTTATTTTGAGTATGTGTTTTCAACTGTTCTAAAATTACGTTCATCAATATCCCTCACTCAATGTAAACTTTAAAATACATCTTGTTAACATTATATAATGAATAAGTATTTTTATCAGGTAAACCTGCCTATTATAAAAATCAAACTTAAGCCCTAGATAAATTTGATACTGTAGTACCATGTTTTTTATTAGATAAGACGTTACTATATGTATATAGAGAAAAGAAGTTATCGCAATCGCAATAACTGACACAAATAAGTCACCCAATCTATTTAAGTTTGTGTTCTCTATAATAATATTGAAGGTTAGAGTCTCAATATTAATTGCGTTGGACAAAATACTCTAAGACATATTTACATCCTAACATTTCAATAGCAAGAGAATTTTAAGTATTCAAAGCTAAACATATGCTTTAAGTCCCCTCTTTCCCCCATTGCGATAATCATTGCAGTGGGGGTTTATGTATATACAAAAACTTTATTACGGCTAATTACAGTTCTCAATTTAAAAAGCACTTTAAAGTTAGCAGAACCTACTAGCTTTAAAGTGCTTATATACGATTGATTTATACTTTTTATTAAAATCTCTAATTCTTACGTTCTTTAACCCACCATAATGCTTCTTTTGGGTGTTCTGCATAATAAGCTCTATCTTGCTCGTTATCTACATTTGGATACGAACCTTTTAGAGATTTTCCTGCTGTACTTAAATGTAAGAATGTAATAACTAAAAAGCCAATAACACTGATTGCTGTTAAATAATACGCAGGTGCTAATGGATCTCCAGTTTTCGTAACTAACCATGTTGCAACTAATGGCGTCGTACCACCAAATATCGAAACAGAGATATTAAATGTTACTGATAAAGTTCGATATCTTATATGACTGTAAAACATCGTTGGTAACGACCCTGGCATTGTCGCTTCGTAAGTTGATAAGAAAAATCCTAATATAAATATACCGATTACTATTACAACAAATGATTGTGAATGTAATAACATAAATGCGATGATACTAAATAATGTTAGCCCACCAGTACCAATTAGAAATACTTTCTTTTCACCTATTTTATCCGCTAACTTACCAAACATTAATGCTAATGGAATCATTATTGCCATGACACAAGTAATTAATACACTTGTTGTCGTTGCATCTAATTTAATAACTTGTTCTAAATAGGTTGGTAAATATGCAGTTACCATATAGTT
>NZ_JACYHC010000608.1:0-2575 GCF_017152085.1 Staphylococcus sp. EG-SA-2 | reverse complement strand
AACTTGGTGCCAAAGAAGTTATCGATCGACTTCCTGTTGAAGATGATCATAAAAAGCCACTCGCATCATCAACTTGGCAAGCTTGTGTAGACCCTGTTGGTGGCGAAGGTATTAATTATGTTACAAAGCGTTTAAATCATAGTGGGTCAATTGCAGTTATTGGTATGACTGCCGGTAATACTTATACTAATTCTGTATTCCCTCACATTTTAAGAGGTGTAAACATTTTAGGAATTGACTCGGTATTTACTGCTATGAAATTAAGACAGCGCGTTTGGCGTCGTCTCGCAAAAGATTTAATGCCTGAAAATTTACATGAGATCAAGCAAGTTATTACATTTGATGAACTTCCAGAACAACTTAACAAAGTAATTAAACATGAAAATAAAGGGCGCATTGTTATCGATTTCGGTGTAGATAAATAGTATTCATGAAAAAGACATCCCGTTATGCGAGATGTCTTTTTATTTTCTTTTAGATTATCTACTTAATCAACATTACACAAATTAATCAATAAAAGAATTAAATAATTAAAATTCAACTAAACGGTACACAAAGACAACAGACAGTAGAGTAAATTGTTTGTTAAATAGCAATAATACCTTGATTTAATAAATTTTATTATTATAATTAATGTAAATAACTTTCAATGAATAGGTGTGATATTTTGAAAAAGTTATATAAAAATCGTTCGTTTTCTAATTTACTTATGAGTAGAATTTTGATAAATGCTGGTGATAGTCTCTATTATGTTTCTACAACTTGGATAGTTTTACAATGGACGCAAAACCCTTTACTAGTTGGTTTAACTAATACTTTATTAATGATTCCTATGTGTATTTCATTTTTATTTGGTCCTTTAGTAGATGCCTTACCATTAAAGAAGACTCTATTTTTAACCCCTTTATTACAATGTCTATTACTATCACTAATTGCTTCTTTAAACCTAATTGGATACTTAAATGTATACGGCTTGATCATTTTAGTGGCAATTGCAATGTTTTGCACTCAAATAGGATACCCAGCTCAGTCTAAAGCTATACCTTTATTAGTAAAAAAAGATCAATTATTAGATGCAAATTCTGCTATGAGTGTCGCATATCAAGGAACAGATGTTATTATGAATTCAATAAGTGGTATTATTGTTGCAGCAATAGCTTTTTTTCCACTATATTCTATTAATTCACTAATATTTCTAATAGCTTGTTTATTTATGCTGAATGTAAATATTCCTAATATAACTAACCCTGCAAGAAATAATCCTTCTTATTTACAAAATTTAAAAGAAGGTGTGCTAGGAATTAAAAATTCACTCCTACTAGTTGTTGCATTGGTAAGTGGTGTTATAAATTTTGGACTAGGACTTCTTTATACATGGATACCTTTAAAGGCTGACCATTTAGGTGGAGCCTATTATTACGGTTTATTAATGGCACTATTTTCAATAGGTTTAATTGTAGGTTCATTAATCACACCTTATATAAAAAAAATCAACTTGGGATATGGAAAATTATTAATACTCTTAAATACTATTTCAGGTTTAATATTAATTTTAGTTAACTATATTCCGCGAAATTTTTTTATAATTTTGTTTCCAGTAGCTTTTATGACAATTAGTATTACCAATATATCCTTAGCTTCTATTCAACAAAAGGTTATTCCAGAACATTTGCTTGCTAGATTAACTACAATCATAACAAGTATTTCAGCAATTTCATTACCGATGGGTAGTTTTATTGGCGGAATCCTAATAAAAAATCTTGGTATTGATTATACTCTTGTAATTGGTGGAGCATTATTTATTATTGCAAGTATCATTTTCTTTATATCTACACCTTACAGATCATTGCCTAAAATTGAAAAAATAGAGCATTATCATATATTCGGAATTCAGAAAATTGGAAACAATCATTAAAATTATACATTTTTATTAGTTCAATATACTTAAATAGGTTTTCAAAATAGATTTAGTATTAGAATTGATCTATGAAACTGACTCACAAAATGTCAAAACTCAAGAAGAATTGTTTACTGAATACAAAAATTTTAAACAAAAAATCACTAATGATTTATTAGATAAAACTAGTTAATTAAATGCTTTTCTTCGTCTAATCATTGGTATATCTATCTAAATCGGGAAATATTTTCCCATCAAAAAGACATCCCGTTTTGCGAGATGTCTTTTTATTTTTAAAACTTAATATACATTCCACCTGAATCTGGTTCCGTAGGTATAAATCCAAATTTTGTATATAATTTATCCGCCGGGTAGTCTGCGATCAGACTAACGTATGCACTTTCGACAGATACATTTTTAATATACTTCATAATATGTTCCATAATTTGACTGCCGTAACCTTGACCTTGATAACTTTTCGAAACAGCAATATCAACAATTTGAAAAGCAGTTCCGCCATCGCCAATTACTCTACCCATACCAATTAACCAATCTTTATCATACAAGGTTACTGTAAATAAGGCATTAGGTAATCCTTTTTCAGCTGCTTCGCGCGTCTTTGGACTCATACCTGCGTTAATCCTTAATGCGCAATAATCCTCGCAAGTCGGAATATCA
>NZ_JACYHC010000607.1:0-2602 GCF_017152085.1 Staphylococcus sp. EG-SA-2 | reverse complement strand
AAGCCTGCGACCTGCTAGTATGTATCATATTAGTGGCTGATCTAGTGAGATTCTAGAGCCGACAGTATAGTCTGGATGGGAGAAGATGGAGGTTTTTTGTTGTGCAATAATCCTCCTATTCTTACGAGATGAATGGAAGGAGAAAATTGAATATGCAACAAAATAAACGTCTTATCACAATAAGTATGTTGAGCGCGATTGCGTTTGTGTTAACTTTTATCAAGTTTCCTATACCATTTTTGCCACCATACTTAACTTTAGATTTTAGTGATGTACCGTCACTACTAGCTACATTTACGTTTGGACCAGTTGCCGGTATCGTAGTTGCACTGGTTAAAAACTTGCTGAACTACTTATTTAGTATGGGCGATCCAGTTGGGCCGTTTGCTAACTTTTTAGCAGGCGCAAGTTTCTTATTAACTGCTTACGCCATCTATAAAAATAAACGTTCAACAAAATCTTTGATTACTGGATTAATCATTGCAACAATCGTTATGACTATCGTGTTGAGTATTTTGAACTATTTCGTTCTATTACCTTTGTACGGTATGATATTTAACTTAGCTGATATCGCAAATAATCTTAAAGTAATCATTGTATCAGGAATTATACCATTCAATATTATTAAAGGTATCGTCATTTCTATTGTATTTATTTTACTATATAGAAGGCTTGCGAATTTCTTGAAAAGAATTTAATCAAATTAAAGCAAAATAATATACACATAATAATAAAAAGCAGGTGACTATCAATAAACGATAGCTTGCCTGCTTTTTCTATAGAACATTTGTCTAAAAAATCAATTATTCAAATTTTAAAGCGTCCCCATCAAATGATTCGTCTGCAATTTTAATAGAATCTGTAGGGCATCCATCAATTGCATCTTCCATATCTTCATATAATTCCTCAGGTACTTCTGCAGTACCTTGGTTATCGTCAAGGATTACGAAAGCAATACCTTCGTCGTCGTAATCATATATATCTGGCGCTGCTGCACCGCATGCACCACATGCAATACAAGTATCCATATCAACGATTGTATATTTTGCCAATGTCTTCGCCTCCTTTGATAAAAATGCTAAAATAGTAATGTGACTAAAATTTTAGACAGCATCATTTTTATTTTCAAATTATCCGTTTTACAGAGTGAGGGTTAAATTTGCAACACATTATAAAAACAGCATTACAACAAACATTTAACTATAAAACAAATAAAAGTATTTACAATATCTTAGTTGGTAAGAAATCTCACCAAACCTTTTTTGACGCTTGTAGTCAACAACAGTTGTCATTATATCACAGTTTACCACTATTAAAATATCCGTCTTTTGAGCTATTTTTAGAAAAAATCAATGAATTTAATGCTGAAATGGAAATCATGTTGCATCCTAGATATACATTTGAAAGCATGGGGCAAACATTTCAAGCAATTCAACTATTAGTGCAAACCATGTCTAATACCAAACAACATGTTTTTCATTTTGTACCAATCTCTCAAAATAATAAGATACAAGAAACTGTAAAGATTGTCTATAACTACATTAAAGAAAACCAATTACAAATTGACTTTGAAAATGAACTACATAACTTGTTTAAAGCAATAACTTTAAAAGGGCCATGTTACTTACATTATTATTTGCAAGGCTATGATGAACCAATGTATACGAGACAGCAAGTTAGTTTAATAGAAAAACTATCTCAACAGCAATTGTTTGAATACGAAATGAATAATTTAGTGACAATGATGTTTGAATTAGAAAGTGGAGAATATACTATTTTATCAAAAATAATAATGAAACCTACATTATTAAATCAAACTTATATTACTTATACAAAATTGCTTGAACAATTCACGATGGAAGATATAGCGGCTCAACAACAAGTTAAAATCAATACTATCGAAGATCATGTACTTGAAATCTTAATCAAAGGTTACATGTCTAATTACGATGATTATGTTGAACTAGAAGATCAACTCCAGTTTTTGAATTTTTATCAACAACATCGTGGCGAACGATTAAAATTTTACAAAGAACAATTTGACACGTTATCATATTTTCAATTAAAAGTATTAATCGTTGGATTTGAAAGAGGTGATCTGAATGTTGCATGATATTTTACGAAACAAATTTGGCTTCGAGAATTTTAAACCGGGACAACAGGAAATTATAGAAAGTATAATGTCTCAACAACACACTCTAGGTATTCTTCCAACTGGAAGTGGAAAGAGTTTGTGTTATCAAATACCTACGTATTTATCAGGTAAGCCGACATTAATTATCTCACCGTTAATATCTTTAATGGATGACCAAGTTATGCAGTTGAAAATAAATGGAGAAAAACGTGTAACATGTATTCACTCTGGTATGGATGAAATTGAGAAAAAGCATAATATTAAATGTTTACGACATAGCCGCTTCATCTTTCTAAGTCCAGAATTTCTCTTGCAACCGTCAAATTTTAAATTAATATCTATGATAGACTTTGGCATGATTGTTCTAGATGAAGCACATTGCCTATCTGAATGGGGATATGATTTCAGACCACATTATGCTCTAATAGGAAAAGTAACAAAGCATTTTAAAGAAGCGGTTGTCTTAGC
>NZ_JACYHC010000606.1:0-2605 GCF_017152085.1 Staphylococcus sp. EG-SA-2 | reverse complement strand
TTGGTGATGATGAAGTGATTGATATTAATTGCGAAACACCTTCGATAGCAATGACATAGATTATTGGAAGATTAAATCAAAAATAAAGAAGACCCTAGTGGCCTTCTTTTTTGTCTAATTCTTCTTTGATTTCGTCAGGTGATTTTAATTGATGCGCTGGTTTTAGTAACTCACTTAATCTTTCACTTTCTATCATAGCACCACCAAACTGATAATTATGTTCTGGTGTAGCATAAGCAGTAAAATTATCTTTTTTGTTTTCATTGATGTAGCCTTCAATTACGGCATCGCCCATGGGTCCTCTTTTTAAACTTGTGAAATGCACAGATTTGATGGTATTGGGTTCTTTGGTATTATGCTGGAGATAGAGTGTAATACGCTCCTGTTGTTCTTTATAGTATATTGCTTTTTGTTTTTCTTTTTCGTCATATTTCACTTTTAAATAAATGACTGATGCAACTATACATATACATAAAATGACACCAATAATTACAAAAACATGTTTTTTGTTCATTAAAGTAACTCCTAACTTTAGTGACTCTACTTTTTATTTAGTTCTTTTTTTATATCATCTGGTGATTTTAATTGATGCGCTGGTTTTAGTAACTCACTTAATCTTTCACTTTTAATTAAATCACCTACAAATTGAAAGTTATTTTCAGGTGATGCATAGGCAACAAAATCATCTTCTTTATTTTCATTTATGTAACCTTCAATCACAGCACTTCCCATAGGACTTGTTTCCAATTTTGTGAAATGTACAGATTTGATTGTGTTCGGTTCTATAGTATTATGCTTAAGATAAAGTGTAATGCGCGCTTGTTGTTCTTTATAATAAATTGATTTTTGTTTTTCTTTTTCGTCATATTTCATTTTAAAATAGATACTTGCAACACTAATTAATATGATTAACATAATACTAGTTAATATTAAAATTTTCTTTTTCGACATCTATCACCAGCTCCTAAAATGTGGTGGAATTTTATACAGTTTACATATTTATGATACTACAAAACACACTCTTACAAAGAAAATCTATAATTTTAATCTAGGTCAAGGAAAAGCAGCCAAAAGTGTTTATATAAGATCAACGAAATATTGCGGGTATAAAGTGGTTAACAGATAAATACAGTGGAAATTGTACTAAAAATTCAACTTTTCATTTTTATATGTAAGTATGATTAACTTGAAAACAAAATTAAAACGGCCGCATAGTTTTAGCGGTCGTTCTTTTTAGACTCTAATTCCTTTTTTATCTCATCAGGTGATTTGGTTTGATGTACTGGTTTTAATAACGTGCTTAAATTTTTACTTTTGATTAAACTTCCACCAAATTGATAATTATGTTCTGGAGACCCATATGCAACAAAATCATCTTCTTTATTTTCATTTATGTAACCTTCAATTACTGCATCGCCCATAGGTCCTCTTTTTAAACTTGTGAAATGTACAGTTTTGATGGTATTGGGTTCTTTAGTATTATGATTAAGATAGAGTGTAATACGCTCCTGTTGTTCTTTATAGTATATTGCTTTTTGTTTTTCTTTTTCGTCATATTTCACTTTTAAATAAATGACTGATGCAACTATACATATACATAAAATGACACCAATAATTATAAAAACATGTTTTTTGTTCATTAAAGTAACTCCTAAAATGTGGTGGAAAATGAAATTTTTTTGTAATCTGTAATTACGAACATTATAGATTATAAACCATAACACTAACATCGTCGCCTTCATTAACTTGATTGTTAAAATCACCAATTACTGAGAATTGTACAAGGAATAATTGCCTATTATGCCCTCATGTCATTATTGCCTTACTAACATTAACAAAATCGATAGCTATTACATTAAATGTCTATCTCCCACACCTCAAACACCTTTTTATACAGGACGCACTGTAATTTCATTCACGTTAACATGCTTTGGTTGTGTTAATGCATACAATACCGCTTCTGCAATATCTTGTGGATCAAGCTTTTTACGATCACTTGGATTATATGCGGCTGTTATTGCTGTATCTACCATTCCTGGAGAAATGCTTGTTACTTTAACGCCTGTCTTTGCCAACTCTTTTTCTAATCCTTGAGTAATAGTGTGAACTGCTGCTTTCGTCGCACTATAAATCGTACTACTTTTCGTTACTTCAAAGCCAGAAATAGATGCAATGTTAATAAGATGTCCACTTGATTGTTCTAACATAGTTGGTAATGCAGCCTGTGCCGTATATAAAGTGCCTTTGATATTCACATCAATCATACTATCCCACTCATCTACTTGATAATCAGTAATCTTAGACGATAACATTTGTCCCGCACTATTGATAACAATATCCAAACCACCGAATGTTTGTTGTGCAATTTTCATCAATTCATCGACTTCTTCTTTATTCGTTACATCTGTTGGCACTACCTTCACACTATCTTGAGCTAATTGATTCGCCACATTTTGTAGTTTATCTTTATTTCTACCGGCTAAGACAACTTTCGCCCCTTCTTCATGTAGTAATGTTGCAATTGCTTCTCCAATACCACTACCTGCACCTGTAACTACTGCTATTTTATCTGTTAATACTGTCATAATGATCGACTCCTTTGATT
>NZ_JACYHC010000605.1:0-2609 GCF_017152085.1 Staphylococcus sp. EG-SA-2 | reverse complement strand
CGACTTGCATGTATTAGGCACGCCGCCAGCGTTCATCCTGAGCCAGGATCAAACTCTCCATAAAAATTATGATGTTTGATTAGCTCATAAATACTAAATAATGTTTGTAACTTATAGTTACGTTTTTGGAATTAACGTTGACATATTGTCATTCAGTTTTCAATGTTCGTTTGTCACTTACAACATTTAATTATAACTCGTAAGTTTTTGTAAGTCAAGAATTATTTTTAATTATTTTATTTCTAAAAAATAAATTTCCTAACTCAATTAATTCAACAAATATTATTTTATTATGTATTTGTTCGAATTTCAATAGTCAAATTTACACTTTATTAATATTTTAAATCAACAACTTAAAACATTTGTTTTTTAAATATTAGTGCCGTTTGACGACTTTTATATAATATCAAGTTATTCTAGTAGAGTCAACATAAAACAACACTTATTTTTGTTTAAAAATTACTGTTGAAGGGATTATTTTCTATTCGTAAGTACTATATGTATTTAAAGTGTAATTCCTTACGCTTTTTACTTCAGTTTTACAAACAAACTTATACTCACTTTATGGATAGTTATTTAGTAGACCTTCGTTTGAATATTTTTATGTTTATTTATAAAGGGTACTAGTTATTAGTTAATACCACTTCCGTAGTTAGAATATTCTTTTCTTCAATTTAAATATTTTTCAGAATAAGCATAAAAAAGAAGTTAAACAACTTTCATGTCGTTTAACTTCTTAAATATTACACTTACTTATATGAAGTAAGCTAACGCTTTTTTAATTTGTCATACTACCAAAGTTAAATTATTTATCTTGGCATTCTTTACAAACTCCATAAATTTCCATTCGATGATGTGTTACGTCAAAGTCAGTCATATGCTGAGCTAATCTTTCAATTTCATTTAACTGTGGATATTGAAAATCAACAATCTTACCACATTGTTCACATATAATATGATAATGATTATGTGTATTAAAGTCGAATCGACTTGATGAGTCTCCATATGTTAATTCTTTTACAATTCCAATATCTTTAAACACTCTTAAGTTATTATATATTGTCGCAACACTTATATTTGGAAAATCAGGTGAAAGTGCTTGATAAATTTCATCAGCTGTTGGATGAGTATGTGAAGAAATTAAATAACGTAATATTGCTTGTCTTTGAGGTGTAATTCTTATGCCTGCTTGTCGCAATGATGCAATTGATTCTTCTAGTTCATGTTCAATTGATTCTTCTAGTTCATGTTCAATTGATTCTATTTCAACACTCATCTATATCACCATCTTTCTTATATAATAATTATTATTACTTACTATAAATATAACTGTAGTATTGCGCGCGTGTCAATATTTACATGATGATTTCATTTAATAGCCTTTTTTAGCATCAACTTCATTCTCAATTAGACCATTCTTATTGAGAAAATTAACTAGATTGTTTTTAAAAATATCTAATAAGTCATACTTTGCCTCATAATCATTACCAGTTATATGCGCTGTTATAGTTACATTTTCCAATTCATATAATTCATGATTAGGTTTCAAAGGTTCATTTTCAAACACATCTAAATATGCATGTCGAATAACTTTACTTTTTAATACTTCTATTAAGAGCGCTTCTTTAACTATGCTACCTCGTCCTATATTTATAAAAAGTGCTTCATCTTTCATTAATTCAAAATGTTTTTTCTTTAGTAAATGAATCGTTTCTTGCGTTTCTGGTAAAGCATTTATAATAATGTCAGCATTTGGTAATGTGCTTTCAAGTGATTCGATAGTATATATCTCGTCAAACTCATCTTTGTTCTGACCTGACTTGCTCAGACCAATTAAATTCATATTAAAAGCCTTTGCTAACTTCGCAGTTCTAGTAGCAATTGCACCTGTACCTAAAAATAAAACTGTTTGTCCTGATAGGCGTTTACCAGTTATTTTCGAATCATATATATGTTGTCTTTGGTTATCATATGATAGTTTCATCTTTTTATAATCATCTAAAATGAAAGCTAAAATGTATTCAGATAATTGTTTAGCTTGAACACCTTTTCCATTAGTTAAAAGTATGCCGTGATCTGCAATATAATCTAACGGTAATGTATTTACACCCGTTGCAAACCATGCAATCCATTTTAAATTCGGGCAACGTTGTAAAAATGCCTCATTGATACCGCCATCATAACCAACTAATATATCTAAATCAGCCAAGTCACTCTCAGGTATTTCTGATGCTTTTTTATAAAATTTAAAATCTAAATCTGAAAAGCGTTGTTGTAATTCAGTTTCAACTTCACGCATACGATTTAACCCAACAACTTTCATATATGTCACCCCAAAATGTTTTTAAGTTCTTCTATTTGTGTTTTAACCTTAACCTTCTCGATAACATCTAATACTTTACCTTGTTCATCTATTATAAAAGTTGTTCTTACAATACCCATACTTTCTTTGCCAAATGATTTTTTTAACTGATATACGCCTGTTTCTTTAGCTAATTTAAAATCTTCATCTACTAATAAATCGAAATTCAATCCGTGTTTCTCAATAAAATTTTGGTGTTTTTTCTTTGAATCACCGCTTATACCATATACTGCAACATCTAAATCAT
>NZ_JACYHC010000604.1:0-2622 GCF_017152085.1 Staphylococcus sp. EG-SA-2 | reverse complement strand
TCTCTATACAGATGGTATAACTACACTCGTTCCACTTATAAGGATTGTTACGTCATAATTATGTTTACGAAAGATAAGCCAATTCAATTTAATTTCAAATTCTTCTACCGCACAATTTAATTTTATTGTATGATGTATTTAAAATGATTGTTTTACGCATGTCATTTTAAAATGAAAATTGGAGGTGTAATTTTGACTAGAACTTATAATATTATTGGTATCCTTTCTTGTCTTATATCTTTTATTATTATGGCGTTACCAATGATTTGGTACACAGCTTCAGCATTATGGTTCTTCCCAGGTGCAATCATGATATTGTTGTTATCTTTAGTCATTGTTTTTTGCTATATTAAAACGAAAAATCAATTACATTTATTACTAATCGTATTAAATATTATTATATTGCTTTTTTTCAGTTTACCGTTGTTACTTTCATAACTTAGTAACACATTATAAAAGCCAATCAAACGGAGTGTTGAAGTCAACATTTCCCATTGATTGGCTTTTAATTTTATCTTTTGGATATCACATAGATGCTACTTTACTATACTGTTCTAAATCTATTATTTCGTCACATTGATTTGCAATAGCCATATCATGTGTTGCTAAAATCAGCACTTTATTTTCATCGACCAAATCAAATAATGATTGAATAATCATCTGTCCTGTTTTAGGATCTAACGCACCCGTTGGTTCATCAGCTAACATAACAATCGGATCTTTTAACATCATTCTAATTAAAGCGACACGTTGTTGTTCACCTCCACTTAGCGTATGAACTTTTCTTTTTAAACTGTTTGACAGACCAAACTGTTCTATATAACGTATCTTTAATTGTTCTTTTTCTTTCTTACTTATTTTTTTATATGCTAATCCAATATCTAAATTTTCATTTACTGTCAAATTATCGATTAATCCATAATTTTGAAATAAATATCCTAATTTATCTCTGTAAAAATTAGATTTAAATTGTTCTAATTGACCATTAAAATAGACATATTGTTTCCCCGTTTTTTCAAGTCCAGCAATAGTATTTAATAATGTAGATTTACCGCATCCACTTTTACCAATAAGTGCATATGATTTTCCACATTGAAATTTCAAATTAAGTTTCTTCAAAATATGTGTATTACCTTTTTGTATGGTTAAATCTTTTAATTCTATCATTCTTGTCTTACCTCTTTTGGTGTATCCTCTTTTTCAACATATGTGATCGATATGACATATTGCCCTTTATGCTTTATTTCGACATACGTTCTACTAGGTGAAAATCCATTAAATGTTAATTTATAATCAAGCTTTTCCCCTCTTTCACTATAAGCCGTAATATTAACATATTGTTGCGTACCTTTTGGCACTTTGGCATAACTATACTCCGTTTTTAAGAAAGGATTAAAACGATCAAGTATAGGATGATGTATGATTGTAAAAGCAATAGTAATGGATACGATTAATCCTAATAATATTGCAATGATAAATTTCATAGTTAAAACTCCTTGATAACTTCATTAAAACGTCGGCCATGATAGTATAGGCTGCAAATCTGCAATAATATTTGAACGACAAGAATCGTTGCAAATATCATCATTATATACTGAGAATGTAAAATTACATTCGTCAATATTCCAATAAAAACAACAACTATATTATTTATTAATAAGTATTGGTAATTGGCTCTTAATGTTGAATAACCATATAGCTTTTTGATTACGAGTAATTTTCGATGCTGTTCAAAATAATATTTCACATCAAATAAAATAATAATTATTAAAATGATTGCGATAATGATTTGTGAAAAGTTGAGTACTGTTAATTTCAAATTGTTTTCATGATACATTTCCATCACGCTATCTTTATAATTGGTTATTCCACTGATTTCCCCATCAAGATGATAATTTTCAATATTTTTTACTAGCGCGTCATAATTTTTGAATAAATACCCGCCTTGACTGATCATGGCATAATAAAAATCATTCGATAAATCTGATGCCTGAACATTCACAATGATTGGCGCCTCTATAAATGACAAATGGCGACTATCTCGTGCATCAAATGTAAAAATTCGATAATCATTTTTGTTGATAAACTGTATAGATAACTTACTCTCTTTATTATTTTTATTTTGTACAAATTCAAACCATGAATGATATGCTTGATTGATTTCATTACGCATTGCATGAAACTTTTGTGGAATAATTACTTCGACATTATTTTTTTGATTTTTTATTGGAATATCAGGTTGAAACTGCTTGTGATAAATCGACCAAAACTGATTATTTACTAATATTACATTCCCCTCATCAGGTGAAAAGTTGTCATTGTCAACGGAGTCACCCTTTGGTTTGAATAAAATCGCATTATTTTCTGCTTCACTAGCCTTTACTAATTGTTCTGATCGCACCATATTATCAATCAAACTTTGTTTTGTTTCGTGATAAGGTGCAAATTCAATCGTGTAATAATCATCTAATACATTCCAATATTTCTCAGTTTCTTTTATTTTATTCAAATCTTTAATAACACTAGTATTTTCTATCATTACACTAGCTATTAGTACTAAGAGAATACTTTTACAAACTGTATTAATAAAACGAATTGTTTTAAAGTGCTGCTTACCTTTAA
>NZ_JACYHC010000603.1:0-2630 GCF_017152085.1 Staphylococcus sp. EG-SA-2 | reverse complement strand
TTTAAATTTTCTTCGGTTGTCGCCCAGCTGGTTGCGAATCTAACAACACGATGTTGATCATCGTATTTTTCCCAAACAGCAAATTTAACTTTTTGTTCTAACTCTGCTATTTTCTCGTTACTTAAAATAAAAAATTGTTGATTGGTTGGAGAATCAAAGTAAAGACGATAGCCTTTATTTTTAAACCCGTCTTTCATCTTATTTGCCATTTCGATAGCATGTCTGCTTATATTAAAATATAAATTGTCCGTAAATAATTCTAAAAATTGTATGCCTGTTAACCGTCCTTTTGCTAAAAGGGCACCGTGATGTTTGATTCGAGTGGTAAATTGTTTCGGTTCATTATTTTTCGTAAAAACAATGGCTTCCCCGCATAATGCACCTATCTTCGTACCACCTATATAAAATACATCACAATATTTAGCGATGTCTTTAATAGTCATATCTGATTGATCACTCATCAATCCATACCCTAATCGTGCACCATCCATAAATAATGGAAGCTGATATTGCTTACATACTTTGCATAACTCTTCCAATTCTGATTTAGAGTATAAAGTGCCATATTCTGTAGGATGAGAAATATATACCATTCCTGGGAATACCATATGGTCCTTTTTAAAATCACTTTTAAATGTCTCCATGTAAGTTTCAACATCTGAAGCACTAACTTTTCCTTCCTTAGAGGGTATAGTAATTACTTTATGTCCACTATATTCAATTGCACCACCCTCATGCACAGCAACATGACCAGTGTCTGCTGAAATGACCCCTTCGTAACTTTCTAACATTGAATTAATAACAACCTGATTGGTTTGTGTTCCACCTACTAAAAAACGAATTGTAGCATTTGGACAATCAATTGTATCTTTAATCTTTTCAATTGCCTGAGCTGTGAATTGATCAAAGCCATATCCCGAAGCTTGTACAAGATTTGTATCTACTAATCGTTTTAATACTTTTTCATGAGCACCTTCTAAATAATCATTTTCAAATGAGATCACTACATTTCCCCCTAAAACTAATATCAGCATTTTAATATGATAAACTAATTTCAAAACTAGTTCGATATTTAAAATGTATTGTGAATTGTTAAAGTTTGTATCGCATTATCGCGAAGTTGAATAAATATATTATACATCAAACAATACATTAAGAAAATTAATTAATTTTTAATCATAGCGACTTTTCATGCTGGAACACATATATTAATGATTGAATTTTACTGTTAAAAGTTCTATGATTTAGGAAATAGAGAAAAGAGGGGATTTAAATGGAACAAATTAAACTTAAAACTTTTACAGCTGAGACTTTAGAGTTATTAGAAAAAAACATTAATGCTTTTTTAAGTTCTGAAGAAGCTACAAATTTAAAATTAGTAAATATTACTATTAAAGAAATAGAAGAAAGAACATTCCCAAATAATGAAGAAGAATTCAATGCAATTTTAACTTTATCTGTGAATAAATAATATGATGTGAAAGGTGCAAAATGTTTTTTGTGCCTTTCTTTATAGGAGAAAAGACTATGCGATATACATTTTCAAATGATTTAGGAACACTTTTTACCATTATTTTAGCCATTGGATTCATCATTAATTTAGTATTGGCTTTTATTATTATCTTTTTAGAAAGAAATAGACGTACAGCGAGTTCAACTTGGGCATGGCTATTTGTACTTTTTGTCTTACCATTGATTGGTTTTATTCTTTACTTGTTTTTTGGTAGAACCGTTTCGGCACGTAAATTGAATAAAAACAATGGTAACGTGTTAACGGATTTCGATGGACTTTTAAAACAACAAATAGAAAGCTTTGATAAAGGTAATTATGGTACTGATAACAAACAAGTTCAAAAACATCATGATTTAGTACGTATGCTTTTGATGGATCAAGATGGTTTTTTAACTGAAAATAATAAAGTTGATCATTTCATTGATGGAAATGATTTATATGATCAAGTTTTAAAAGATATTAAAAATGCAAAAGAATATATCCATTTAGAGTACTATACTTTCGCTTTAGATGGTTTAGGTAAAAGAATTTTACATGCTTTAGAAGAAAAATTGAAACAAGGTCTAGAAGTAAAAATATTATATGATGATGTTGGATCTAAAAATGTTAAGATGGCAAATTTTGATCACTTTAAATCATTAGGTGGCGAAGTTGAAGCATTTTTTGCTTCTAAATTACCCTTATTAAATTTCCGTATGAATAACAGAAATCATAGAAAAATCATCGTAATCGATGGTCAACTAGGTTATGTCGGAGGATTTAACATTGGTGATGAATATCTAGGATTAGGTAAACTAGGGTATTGGAGAGATACGCATTTACGTATACAAGGGGATGCGGTTGATGCACTGCAGTTGCGATTTATTTTAGACTGGAATTCGCAAGCGCACCGTCCACAGTTTGAATATGATGTTAAGTATTTCCCTAAAAAGAACGGACCATTGGGCAATTCACCAATTCAAATAGCTGCAAGTGGCCCAGCTAGTGACTGGCATCAAATTGAATATGGTTATACAAAAATGATTATGAGCGCTAAGAAGTCGGTATATTTGCAATCGCCTTATTTCATTCCGGATAACTCATATATAAATGCCATTAAAATTGCAGCTAAATCAGG
>NZ_JACYHC010000602.1:0-2632 GCF_017152085.1 Staphylococcus sp. EG-SA-2 | reverse complement strand
TATTAACTTGCTCTTTCGCCTCAGCTGTTTTATCTATTCTCGCTGGAACAATTGTTTTGAAAAGTATTTGATTTCTATGCTCATTTTCTTGTAATGGGAAAAAAGTGATTTGATTGTTGTTTCCTCTTGTAACAGTAAGAGATACTTCTTTCTTGATATTCAAATATTTTTCAGCTACGCATTCACTAGTTTCAATTAATTTAAAACCTTCTTGTAAGTCTTTTTCGTTGTTAATTAAAACTTGACCTTTGCCATCGTAGCCACCAAATCTAGTTTTTACAATAAAAGGATATCCTAATGTTTCAATTGCTTTGTCAATATCTGTAGATTCTTTTACTGAAATGAACGGGACAACTTTGGTACCAGCACTTTTTAATGTTTCTTTTTCAGTTAAGCGGTCTTGTAATAACTGTATAGCTTGGTAACCTTGCGGAATATTGTACTTTTCACATAATAGTTTTAATTGTTGGGCTGAAATGTTTTCAAATTCATAAGTAATCACATCACATTTTTGTCCTAATTGATTGAGTGCCTTTTCATCGTCATACTTGGCTTGTATAAATTCGTGTGCAACGTATCTACATGGACAATCTTCAGAAGGATCCAATACAACCACTTTATAACCCATTTTTTGAGCTGATTGTGCCATCATCTTTCCAAGCTGACCACCACCAATAATGCCAATAGTCGCACCAAACTTTAATTTATTGAAGTTCATTTTGCATGTCCTCCACTTTTTGAATTAACGAAGATTCATACTGATTTAGTTTTTCAACTAAAGAAGGATTTTGAATACTTAACATTCTTGCTGCAAGTATACCTGCGTTTTTAGCACCTGCTGCACCAATTGCAGTCGTTGCAACCGGAATACCTCCTGGCATTTGAACAATTGATAATAAAGAATCTATACCCTTTAAACTTTTTGTTTCAATCGGCACACCAATAACTGGTAGCGTCGTTAATGATGCAACCATACCTGGTAAATGTGCCGCACCGCCAGCGCCTGCAATGATAATGTTTATACCTCTTTCTCTCGCTTCAGAAGCAAATTGAACCATCATTTTTGGCGTACGATGTGCGGATACTACTTGTTTTTCGTACGGAATTTCAAAATAATCCAACATGTTACAACTCTCTTGCATAATTTTCCAATCGGAAGAACTGCCCATAATGACTGCTACTTTCACTTTGTACACCCTTTCAAAAGTTTGAATTGTGAATTACTTTAGTTGTATATTATAGATATAGCATAACAAGCAATTTCTGCTTTTTCAATCAAAAATCGAACTTTATTTTGATTTTTTGTTTGAATTTACGTCTTTTGCTATGTAAATTAGTTTTATGAACTAACAAAGTTAGGATATTGACAATAGGAGGAGAAGTTTTTATGGTTGCTAAAATTTTAGATGGTAAACAAATTGCCAAAGACTACAGACAGGGGTTACAAGATCAAGTTGAAGCGCTAAAAGAAAAGGGTTTTACACCTAAATTATCCGTTATATTAGTTGGTAATGATGGCGCTAGTCAAAGTTATGTTAGATCAAAAAAGAAAGCAGCTGAAAAAATTGGTATGATTTCAGAAATCGTACATTTGGAAGAAACAGCTACTGAAGAAGAAGTATTAAACGAACTAAATAGACTAAATAATGATGATTCTGTAAGTGGTATTTTGGTACAAGTACCATTACCAAAACAAGTTAGCGAACAGAAAATATTAGAAGCAATCAATCCTGAAAAAGATGTGGACGGATTTCATCCAATAAATATAGGGAAATTATATATCGATGAACAAACTTTTGTACCTTGCACACCGCTCGGCATCATGGAAATATTAAAACATGCAGATATTGATTTAGAAGGTAAAAATGCAGTTGTAATTGGACGAAGTCATATTGTCGGACAACCAGTTTCTAAGTTACTACTTCAAAAAAATGCATCAGTAACAATCTTACATTCTCGTTCAAAAGATATGGCATCATATTTAAAAGATGCTGATGTCATTGTCAGTGCAGTTGGTAAGCCTAGTTTAGTAACAAAAGATGTGGTCAAAGAAGGAGCAGTAATTATCGATGTTGGCAATACGCCAGATGAAAATGGCAAATTAAAAGGTGACGTTGATTATGATGCGGTTAAAGAAATTGCTGGAGCTATTACACCAGTTCCTGGTGGCGTTGGTCCATTAACAATTACTATGGTATTAAATAATACTTTGCTTGCAGAAAAAATGCGTCGAGGTATTGATTCGTAAAGAGCCTGAGACATAAATCAATGTTCTATGCTCTACAAAGTTATAATGGCAGTAGTTGACTGAACGAAAATTCGCTTGTAACAAGCTTTTTTCAATTCTAGTCAACCTTGCCGGGGTGGGACGACGAAATAAATTTTACGAAAATATCATTTCTGTCCCACTCCCTAATAACTGAGTTTTAATGAACTCTTTTAACCCACATTAAATATTATTTTGCAATTGCAATGAATAACAAGAAAAACCTGGGACATTAATCGATCAAATGCTCCCTTCAAAGTAGACATTGAATAAATGAAGGCTTTGAAGGGAGCATTTCACTTTGTTCTTGGCTCAACAATTTTATATAGACAGTAGTTAATTGAATGAAAATAAGCTTGTAACAAG
>NZ_JACYHC010000601.1:0-2633 GCF_017152085.1 Staphylococcus sp. EG-SA-2 | reverse complement strand
TTATACTAACAACAATATTATTTTACTCTCTTACGTTTGCCAATGTAACGTATAGCAAAGTAAATGACTGCGATAATGATGACAACATACATAATACGTGAATATGTATGAAGACCAGTCATCAACATACCAAAGCTATCGCTCAACGTGCGTCCTAGTAAAATTAAACCGAAATTCCAAATTGTTGTACCTATTAATGAAATAACGGTAAATGTCACAACATTCATGCGGTTTACACCGGCTGGAATGGTAATCAATACACGTAATACAGGTATGAAACGACAGATAAATACAGCCCATACGCCATACTTTTTAAACCAATCATTTGCTCGCTTTAAATCCTTACTTTTCAATTTAATCCACTTACCGTGTCGATCAATAAAACGATATAGACGTTCTTCTGAAATCAAACGGCAGATATAATATAAAATTAACAGCCCTATAAACGATGCGATGGTTGCAATAATAAATAAGGTTAAAATTGATAAATGTGATTTAACAGACATAAGGCCAGCAAATGTCAGAATAATTTCCGATGGTACGATAGGTAAAACATTTTCTAATAAAATTAATATAAAAATGGCTGCATACCCAAAACGACTAATAAATTCAGTGATAATTTGTTCCATTATTAAAAATAAGCTCCTTTAATTTTCAGCAATTGCAGACAAATAGAAACTGGATAAATTCAAATGAATAATGAATGATGTCGTATGCGATGTTGAAACAAGCATTTGTCTTAAAATGTATTATAAGCAATAAATCAAAAAATTGCTTGCTATAAGTACGAAAAGTCAACAAATGATCATCTAAATAACAGGCGCTGCACAATGAATGAGCAATGTAGTTTTATGCAATTTAAAATGAATGTCGAATATGTAAGAAAGCCTGCAATATACGTTTTAAAACACTAGGATTGCAGTATTTTTAATTAACAAATGATAGGCTACTATGTAACTAAAAGTTCCTTTATATCGTTTTAATTGCAAAAGTTAAGCGGAATTTAATAAAATTTTTATAGATTCTATTGTAAACGCTTTCCATGTCTGATAATATTATAAAAAATAACTTTGGTACAATTTTGTGACAAAGTAGGGGTGGACATGCCAGATGTCCGAAAATTTTAACGTTTCAGGGTAAGTTTTAAAAAATTAATTAGGGAAGTAGGAATAGTTGTGAAGGAAAAACGAACTAACGTAAGGTGGATGTTCGCGCTTGCGTTCTTCTTTATTGGGGTTATTGCGTATATGGATAGAGCAAACATTTCATATATCGCTAAACAAATGATGGATGATTTAGGGATGACCAAACCACAATTTGGTTTATTGGCATCATTCTTCTCTCTAGGTTATGCATTAATGCAAGTACCATCGGGGATGTTGGCTGAAAAATTCGGTCCACGTAAGATGATTACAATTGCATTAGTTTGGTGGAGTGCATTTACAATCTTAACGGGTATGATTAAGAACCACGGTTTAATTTATTTAGTGAGATTCTTATTTGGTGTAGGTGAGGCGCCAATGTACCCTTCTAATGCTGTGTTTAACTCATTTTGGTTCTCTAAAAATGAAAAAGGTAGAGCATCAAGTGCATTATTAGCAGGATCATATTTCGGACCTGTATTAGCACCAATAGTTACAATTGCTATTGTTAACGCATTTAACTGGCAAGCAGTATTTTACATTTTTGGTGCAGTAGGTATTTTAATGGCTGTATTATGGGCGATTATTGCCAAAGACTTACCTGAGCAACATAGAATGGTTAATGAAGCGGAGAAACGTTTCATTATGGAAAATCGTGATATCGTAGCTACTGAAAAGTCATCACCACCATGGAATAATTTCTTTAAACGTTTTAGCTTCTATGCAATTGCAATTCAATACTTTGTTGTACAATTTATCATTACATTATTCTTAATTTGGTTACCGACGTATTTAACAGAAGTATTCCACGTTAACTTTAAAGAAATGAGCATTAGTTCATTACCTTGGTTATTAATGTTCTTCTTAATCTTATCAGCAGGTGCAATTTCTGACCGTGTATTAGGATTAGGTCGTTCAAAATTCGTAGCTAGAGGTGTAATTGCAATCGCAGGATTTATTGTGTTTGCAGTTTCAATTATCTTTGCTGTACGTACAGGAAATTTATATGTAAGTATTTTCTGGTTATCACTAGGTCTTGGTGGTATCGGTATTTCAATGGGTATGAGTTGGGCTGCAGCAACTGACTTAGGACGTAACTTCTCTGGTACAGTATCAGGGTGGATGAACTTATGGGGTAATATAGGTGCATTAATCAGTCCGCTATTAGCAGGTCTATTCGTAGAACATTTAGGTTGGACAATGACATTCCAATTGTTAATCGTTCCAGCAGTAATCGCTGTGATTATGTGGTTCTATGTGAAACCAGATCAACCTTTAATTGTTAGTGATGATAAAGCAATAGAAAAATAATTTAAACAAGCAGTAAGCTTTCACATTGTTGGGGCTTATTGCTTTTTTACGTTGAAATTGAAACTTTTTAAAACAGATATGGTTTAAGATGAACGGGAAGTTATTAAAATGATATATGTAAAGAAATAAAGTTTTAAAACATTAGTCAGGTAACGCTTGTAAAAGTACATATAAATTTTA
>NZ_JACYHC010000600.1:0-2637 GCF_017152085.1 Staphylococcus sp. EG-SA-2 | reverse complement strand
CTTTTTATTCTCTTTTTTAACCTTTTTCATATCATCTTGTGAAAATTCAAAGCCATAACCTTCATTAATAACTTTTTCAGGGTCTTCACCTTTAGCCATTTTTTCTGTCATATATGATCCAGAGTGTTTCATCGATTTAATCGGTTGAGGATTCCATTCGTATCCTTTATCTTTACCAATTGTTAGACCACCAGTAGAGTGATCTGCTGTTGCAACGACAAGTGTATCTTTATGTTTCTTAGCATATTGAATGGCGTCATCGAATGCTTTTTCAAAACCTTCCATTTCAGACATAACGCCTGTAATATCGTTGGAATGCGCTGATTTATCTATAGAAGCACCTTCGACCATTAAAAAGAAACCTTTTTTATTACGCTCAAGCTTACTAAGTGCACTTTGTTGCATATCAGCTAATGATGGTTCGTCTTTAGAAGCATCTATTGCAAGTGGCATATTTTTATCTGCAAACAAACCAAGAACTTTATCTTTATCAGATTTTGATAAATCCTTACTGTTCGTGGCAAGGTCGTAACCATCTTTTTTGAATTTTTTATCTAAATTGCCATTACTTTTACCGAAATATTTAGCGCCGCCGCCTAATAAAACATCAACTTTATGCTTTCCGTTGATTTTATCTTTATAAAATTGTTTAGCGATTTCGTTTTTATCATCTCTAGAAGTCACGTGTGCAGCATATGCTGCTGGTGTTGCATCTGTTAATTCAGCTGTTGAAACAAGACCAGTCGACTTACCTTTTTCTTTTGCACGTTCAAGCACTGTCTTTACTTTCTGCTTGTTACTGTCAACACCGATGGCACCATTATATGTCTTATGGCCAGAACTAAAGGCTGTTCCGCCAGCTGCAGAATCAGTAATATTCTGTTTTGGGTCATTTGAATATGTACGATTTGTGCCTTTTAAATATGAATCAAAAGCAGTAGGGGTCATTTCTTTGGCATGCGAATCATTTTTATAATAACGATAAGCTGTGTTAAATGATGGACCCATGCCATCGCCAACTAAAAAGATAACATTTTTTGGATTTTTAGTATTACCAACCGCGAAACTTTCATCTTTAGAACTTTTATCGGATTGCGCAATTGCAGGTGTGACAGAACTGAAAACTGTTGACACGATAATAAGGTTAGCAACTGCAAATTTTGTGGCTTTTTTAACTGATAACATAATACATCCTCCTGAGTATATGACTATGTCTTCAGTGTAAAAGAGGAATTTTGAGCAATTATGTAGTTTTAGTTAAAAATATGTAAACAGAGTGATTTAGAATAACAAAAAATGAATATATATGACAATTTGTTATAGAAAGCGTTAGAATAGAAGCGTGTGAAAATATAGAATTAAATATAATTTGAGGTGGAAAAATGATACTAGTAATGTTATCTCCATTATTAATCATATTCTTTATAGTGTTGTCTATTTTAGAGGAGCGTAAACGTACGAAGAAAAAGCAACTCGAGAAAGAAAAAGCAAATACACTAAATCAAAATACAAATGACACGGAAAGTTCAAATCAAGAGCCGTCATTGCAGCAGACTAAAGAACAAAAAGATAACAAAGGATAATTCAATTGAAGGAAGAAGATTATAGATGAAAATATTAATTGTTGAAGATGATTTTGTTATAGCAGAAAGTTTAGCATCTGAACTTAAAAAATGGAATTACGGTGTTATTGTCGTTGAACAATTTGATGATATACTGTCTATCTTTAACCAACATCAACCTCAGCTTGTATTGCTAGATATTAATTTGCCAACGTTAAATGGTTTTCATTGGTGTCAAGAAATCCGAAAAACATCTAATGTGCCAATTATATTTATTAGTTCCCGTATTGATAATATGGACCAAATTATGGCAATACAAATGGGGGGAGATGATTTTATCGAAAAGCCATTTAACTTGTCATTAACGATTGCCAAAATTCAAGCATTATTGAGACGAACTTATGACTTGTCAGTAGCTAATGATTCATTGACGGTTAAAGGTTGTACATTAATATTAGATGAAGCAAAAGTCGTGTATCAAGAACAAAACATACAGCTATCTTTGACTGAATTACAAATATTAAAGTTATTATTTCAAAATGAAGATAAATATGTAAGTAGAACTGCTTTAATTGAAAAATGTTGGGAATCAGAAAACTTCATAGATGATAACACATTAGCTGTTAACATGACGCGCCTGCGTAAAAAATTAAATACTATTGGCGTTAATGATTTTATCATTACAAAGAAAAATGTCGGATATAAAGTATAGGGTGAATGCAATGACCTTTCTTAAAAGTATTACTCAGGAAATAGCAATAGTCATAGTTATTTTTGCTTTATTTGGCTTAATGTTTTACCTGTATCATTTGCCATTAGAAGCATATTTACTAGCACTTGGCGTTATTTTATTATTATTACTCATATTCATAGGTATTAAATATTTAAGTTTTGTAAAAACTATAAGCCAACAACAACAAATTGAAAACTTAGAAACTGCGTTGTATCAGCTTAAAAATGAACAAATTGAATATAAAAATGATGTAGAGAGCTACTTTTTAACATGGGTACATCAAATGAAAACACCCATTACTGCAGCACAACTGTTACTTGAAAGAGATGAGCCTAATGTTGT
>NZ_JACYHC010000599.1:0-2681 GCF_017152085.1 Staphylococcus sp. EG-SA-2 | reverse complement strand
GCAATTATCAGTGTTGATGGGGCGCAAGCAGCACCACATATGAAACTTGATATGCAAGAAATGAATGCTGATTTTTATAGTTTTAGTGGTCATAAAATGCTTGGACCAACAGGTATTGGCGTATTATTTGGTAAACGTGAGTTACTACAAAAAATGGAACCGATTGAGTTCGGTGGTGACATGATTGATTTTGTAAGTAAGTATGATGCAACATGGGCTGATTTACCTACTAAATTTGAGGCGGGTACTCCATTAATTGCTCAAGCAATTGGGCTTGCAGAAGCTATTCGCTATTTAGAACGCATAGGTTTTGATGCAATTCATAAATATGAACAAGAATTAACGATATATGCTTATGAGCAAATGTCTGCAATTGAAGGAATTGAAATTTATGGCCCGCCTAAGGATCGTCGTGCAGGTGTAATAACGTTTAATTTACAAGATGTACATCCACACGATGTTGCTACAGCCGTAGATACAGAAGGTGTAGCGGTTAGAGCTGGGCATCATTGTGCGCAACCGTTAATGAAATGGTTAAATGTGTCTTCAACAGCTAGAGCGAGTTTTTATATATACAACACGAAAGAAGACATTGATCAGTTAATAAATGCCTTGAAACAAACGAAGGAGTTTTTCTCTTATGAATTTTAATAATCTAGATCAATTATATAGATCTGTCATTATGGATCATTATAAAAATCCTAGAAATAAAGGTGTATTAGATAACGGGTCTATGACAGTAGATATGAATAACCCGACATGCGGTGACCGTATACGACTAACATTTGATATAGAAGACGGCATTATAAAAGATGCTAAGTTTGAAGGTGAAGGTTGTTCGATTTCAATGGCAAGTGCATCGATGATGACACAAGCTGTTAAAGGTCATTCACTTGGAGAAGCAATGCAAATGAGCCAAGAATTTACGAAAATGATGCTTGGTGAAGACTATGTGATTACAGAAGAAATGGGAGATATTGAAGCATTGCAAGGTGTATCTCAATTCCCAGCTCGTATTAAATGTGCCACATTAGCTTGGAAAGCATTGGAAAAAGGTACTGTTGCTAAAGAAGGTAAAGCAGAAGGTACGACTGAAGAAGAATAGAATGCTGTTAATCATAGATGATTTTGATATTAGACATATAAAAGTATAAAAATTTTTATAAGATGTCATGTCATTGTTATAATATGGTTTACATCATGAATTAAAAACTTACGCACGCCGTTGTAAATATATTTTTAAGGAGTGATTGAAATGGCTAAAAAAGCACCTGATGTTGGGGATTATAAATATGGATTCCACGACGATGATGTATCCATTTTCAGATCAGAACGTGGTTTAACTGAGAATATCGTTAGAGAAATTTCTAACATGAAAAATGAGCCGGAATGGATGTTAGATTTCCGTCTTAAATCATTAAAATTGTTTTATAAAATGCCAATGCCTCAATGGGGTGGCGACTTATCAGAATTGAATTTCGATGACATTACTTACTATGTAAAGCCTTCAGAACAAGCTGAACGTTCATGGGATGAAGTGCCAGAAGAAATTAAAAGAACTTTCGATAAATTAGGAATTCCTGAAGCTGAACAAAAATATTTAGCTGGTGTTTCTGCTCAATATGAATCTGAAGTTGTTTACCATAATATGGAAAAAGAACTTGAAGAAAAAGGTATTATCTTTAAAGATACAGATAGTGCTTTACAAGAAAATGAAGAATTATTCAAAAAATACTTTGCTTCTGTAGTACCTGCAGCAGATAACAAATTTGCGGCGTTAAACTCAGCAGTATGGTCAGGTGGTTCGTTCATTTATGTACCTAAAAATATCAAACTAGATACGCCACTACAAGCTTATTTCCGTATTAACTCTGAGAACATGGGTCAATTTGAACGTACATTAATCATTGCTGATGAAGGTGCTTCTGTACATTACGTAGAAGGTTGTACTGCACCAGTTTATACAACTAGTTCTTTACACTCTGCTGTTGTGGAAATCATTGTGCATAAAGATGCGCACGTTCGTTATACTACGATTCAAAACTGGGCGAACAATGTATACAATTTAGTTACAAAACGTACTTTTGTTTATGAAAACGGAAATATGGAATGGGTAGATGGTAACTTAGGTTCTAAGTTAACGATGAAATATCCAAACTGTGTTCTTTTAGGTGAAGGTGCAAAAGGTAGTACATTATCTATTGCATTTGCTGGTAAAGGACAAGTTCAAGATGCCGGTGCTAAAATGATTCATAAAGCGCCAAATACATCTTCAACGATTGTTTCTAAATCTATTTCTAAAAATGGTGGTAAAGTTATTTATCGCGGTATTGTTCATTTTGGACGTAAAGCAAAAGGTGCTCGTTCAAATATTGAATGTGATACATTAATCTTAGATAACGAATCAACATCAGATACAATTCCATATAACGAAGTATTCAACGATCAAATATCATTAGAACATGAAGCCAAGGTTTCAAAAGTTTCTGAAGAACAATTATTTTATCTAATGAGTCGTGGTATTTCTGAAGAAGAAGCGACAGAAATGATTGTTATGGGATTCATCGAACCATTTACAAAAGAACTTCCAATGGAATACGCGGTCGAAATGAACCGTTTAATCAAGTTCGAAATGGAAGGTAGTATTGGATAGCTTTAAACCGCGTTGTTAAGCCATTCTT
>NZ_JACYHC010000598.1:0-16977 GCF_017152085.1 Staphylococcus sp. EG-SA-2 | reverse complement strand
TTCTCATTCTATTTTATTTTTTACATTAATACAATTATCTATGGCAGATTAATACTGATTTCTAATTGTAAATGTTCGCAATACTTTAATCTAATTGGTATTTATAATGATCCATTAAGAATATATTTTTGCATTTTAGTTTTTCTCCCCTCAACTACACTATCCAACTTTTTATAACAATTAGGACAATCAATAGCTTTAGTAATACCAGAATTTATTCACTTTACTTCTCCTATTGTATGGAATTTTCAACAATCTACTTTTCCTAGTTTCATAATATTTCTTCTTACATTTCATAATATGTTTTAAAATTATTCGCTTCTAATATAACAAATTTTCTACTCACAAAAAGAATATATATTCTATTGCATAGGTGTGGCATTTTAAATATAAGACATTAATATTGAACTCCAGAATCGTATAAATACGAAACTGATTATAGAAAAATACGCAGAGATTTTTTTAATAGTAAATTTTTATAGAAAGACATAAATTGACTACGCTTCTTTCAAAATCGACTAATATATTTTCATGAAACTTTCGATCATATTAATTATTGAATGAGATGTTTGCAATTTAGTAAATAAGCTACTAAATTATTACATAAACTGATAATGTGTAAAAATTAAATATTTTTTAAACATAGATTAAAAATTTATATTGAAACTCTTAACTAAATTTAATATAATTATTTTATAATAAAATAAAGGAGTTTTTATATGAAAAGAAACTTTCCAAAATTAATAGCTTTAAGTTTAATATTTTCTTTAAGTGTTACCCCTATTGCAAACGCTGAGAGCAATTCAAATATCAAAGCAAAAGATAAGAAGCATGTGCAAGTTAATGTCGAGGACAAGAGTGTTCCTACTGACGTACGTAATTTAGCGCAAAAAGACTATCTTTCTTATGTTACTTCACTTGATAAAATCTATAATAAAGAGAAAGCCTCGTATACACTTGGTGAACCTTTTAAAATTTATAAATTCAACAAAAAGAGTGATGGTAATTATTATTTTCCAGTTTTGAACACTGAAGGTAATATCGATTATATAGTTACAATTTCACCAAAAATCACTAAGTATTCTAGTTCATCTTCTAAATACACAATCAATGTTTCTCCATTTTTATCTAAAGTCTTAAATCAATATAAAGATCAACAAATTACTATTTTGACAAACTCAAAAGGTTACTATGTGGTTACTCAAAATCATAAAGCTAAACTAGTACTAAAAACACCACGTCTAGAAGATAAAAAGTTAAAAAAGACTGAGAGTATACCTACTGGCAATAATGTAACGCAACTAAAGCAAAAAGCTTCTGTCACTATGCCAACTAGTCAATTTAAAAGTAATAATTATACTTACAACGAGCAATATATAAATAAACTTGAGAATTTCAAGATAAGAGAAACTCAAGGTAACAATGGTTGGTGTGCAGGCTATACGATGTCTGCATTACTAAATGCGACTTATAATACTAACAAATATCATGCAGAAGCTGTGATGAGATTTTTACACCCAAACTTACAAGGACAACGATTCCAATTTACTGGTTTAACGCCAAGAGAGATGATTTATTTTGGACAAACTCAGGGAAGAAGTCCACAACTTCTTAATAGAATGACTACATATAATGAAGTTGACAATCTTACTAAAAATAATAAAGGAATTGCTGTTTTAGGTAGTAGAGTAGAATCAAGAAATGGTATGCACGCAGGGCATGCCATGGCAGTTGTTGGGAACGCTAAATTAGATAATGGACAAGAGGTTATAATTATATGGAATCCATGGGATAATGGTTTTATGACTCAAGATGCTAAAAACAATGTTATTCCAGTATCCAATGGCGACCATTATCGATGGTATTCATCTATTTATGGTTATTAAAATTTGTATTTTAGAAAGGTAAATAATATTATGGAACAAATTGAATTATTTAGTATTGATAAATTCAAATGTAATTCAGAGGCTAAGTATTATCTTAATATTATTGAGGGAGAATGGCATCCTCAAGATTTAAATGATAGTCCTTTAAAATTTATTCTCAGTACCTCAGACGATTCTGATTACATTTGCAAATATATAAATACAGAACACAAACAACTCACATTATATAATAAAAATAATAGCTCAATTGTTATTGAAATATTTATACCAAATGATAATAAAATACTACTAACAATTATGAACACAGAAGCTTTGGGAACTTCTCCTAGAATGACTTTCATTAAGCATAAGTCATAAGACTATCTAGATATGATTAAGTAAACTATTAATCTTATTAAAGGTCTCTAGGAAGAAAAAATTTCATGCGATGAGATTGTTTTAGAAAAAGCGACGATATATATAATCTAACAATAATTTTTAAAATATTAAGAACCCCCAGCATATGCTTTATATAGCTTGCTGGGGGTTTCTCATACAATATGGATCGAGCATCTTGCATGTATAAACAAATAGGCTATTCAAAGTAAAATTACTCAAACTTTGAATAGCCTTTCCTCTTCAAATAGTCTTTATTTAAATTGGATTATGTTATTGGATTTTCTTACCTACAAAAACGATTTCTTGATGTGATACTTCAACCGTGCCATCTTTTTGCTCTTGAAACACGGGTTTTTCAATACGTTTTACCGGCATATACCCTTGCATTTTCATTCGTGACAAACAATCAGCAATTGTTTCATTCTCATTTACTTTGAATTTCATGTTCTACTACACTTTCCAGTTCTTCTGGTTCATAATCTTTAAGCTTTCTACGACGAATGCCTTTAGTCCAGAATCCACCATGTATGTTTCGAGGTTCATACGCAATGATAAATGCTTTCGGATCTAAATTTTTTATCGTATCCATCAATTTACGTTCATATTTTCTTGGTGTTAAAATTTGCATCACCATACGACTACCATCTCTACCAAACGCAGCATAGTGCGTAACGCCATATCCTAAATTTCGAAGTTCATTCGGTAAATCTAACTCATATTCTGCTGAAGTTACATTTACAACTGTATAACCTAATGCCAGTTTTTCTTCTATTTTCATACCAACAATGATACCTATTGAAAAACCAAATGCGTAGGCAATAATATTTTGAATATGGTCTAAATTAGACATAACCAAACCTAAACCAACGATATAAACTAATACTTCTAAAAAACTAACTGATGCAGCAATATAACGATAACCTTTCAACGTTAAAATTGTTCGCATCGTTAAAAACGTTACATAACAAACGTTAATGATAAATATAGTTAGTACCATTAACCATGGATTTTCTGTTACGAATGACATAAGGCGCCCCACTCTCTTTCAATTACACTTTAAATACCAAACTGCTTCAACCTAACCTTAATGAATGCATATTAATATAATATAGTACGAAAACTCTCATAAATAAATAGCGAATTTGTCATAAATAAAAATTTATTCTCAAATGAACATACTTACTTTAGTTCATACACTTTCAATTTATACACTGAAGTAGTCTAGCTGAATGTGGTTTAATGTTATTAATTCTAACTCATATTTAATTTAAGTCACACGTTAGAAGAAAAAATTAAATTAGGATTTTGGCCACGTGTATCTTGTATATGCAAGTTCACGTTTGTGTGCATTTCGTATATAATGATTTTCAATTACTTTTTGTTCTTCTGGCGTAACTGGCTTACCTTCTAAATAATTATCAATCGCCTCATAAGTTACACCTAATGCATCTTCATCTGGAAGCTGTGGTTTATCATCTTCTAAATCAGCAGTTGGCGTTTTTTCATATAATTCCTTTGGCGCACCAAGATACGCTAATAATTGACGACCTTGTCGTTTATTCAAACCAAATATAGGTGCGATATCTGCAGCACCATCACCGTACTTCGTATAAAACCCAGTTATATTTTCAGCTGAATGATCTGTTCCTACTACAATACCTTGTCGGTTTGAAGCAATTGAAAATTGTACTTTCATACGTTCACGCGCTTTTTCATTTCCTTTTTGGAAATCTGTAAGAACAATACCAGCTTCTTTTAATGATTGCACACTTTGATCAACTGCAGGCTTAATATTGACTGTTACTATTTCATCTGGTTCAATGAATCGCAAAGCTTGGTCAACTTCATCAGCATCTTTTTGAACTCCATAAGGTAATTTAACTGCAATAAACGTACAATCAATGCCTTCTTCACGTAATTCGTTAACAGACATTTGTACTAGTTTTCCAACTAATGTAGAATCCTGTCCTCCTGAAATACCTAACACTAAAGATTTTATAAATGAATGTGATTGTACATAATTTTTTATAAATTGCTTTAATTCCATAATTTCTTCAGCACTATCGATACGCTTTTTCACTTTCATTTCTTGTACAATAACGTCTTGTAATTTACTCATTATCTTCTTCCATCTCCTTAACGTGTTCCGCAACTTCAAAAATACGTTTATGTTTATTATCCCAACATGCCTTGCTTAAATCGACTGGATATTCTTGTGGATTAAGGAAACGCTTATTTTCATCCCAAATAGATTGTAATCCTTGTGCTAAATATTCACGTGATTCATCTTCTGTTGGCATTTGATATACTAATTTACCATTTTCATAAATATTATGATGCAAATCAATGGCTTCGAAAGATTTTATAAATTTCATTTTATAAGTATGCACTGGATGGAATAATTTTAAAGGTTGTTCATCGTATGGATTTTCATTTTCCAAAGTAATATAATCGCCTTCTGCCTTACCTGTTTTCTTGTTTATAATGCGATATACATTTTTCTTACCTGGCGTCGTAACCTTTTCAGCGTTATTTGATAATTTAATACGATCACTATATGAACCCTCTTCATTTTCAATAGCTACAAGTTTATATACTGCACCTAATGCTGGTTGATCGTATCCTGTAATCAGCTTTGTACCAACGCCCCAAGAATCTACTTTTGCACCTTGTGCTTTCAAACTCGTAATCGTTTCTTCATCCAAATCATTAGACGCGATAATTTTAGTTTCAGTAAATCCTGCTTCATCAAGCATACGTCTTGCCTCTTTAGATAAATAAGCGATATCTCCAGAATCCAATCGAATACCTACAAAGTTAATTTTGTCACCTAATTCTTTTGCAACTTTTATTGCATTTGGCACGCCAGATTTTAAAGTATGGAATGTATCTACTAGGAACACACAATTTTTATGTCTTTCAGCATATTTTTTGAAGGCAACATATTCATCTCCATAAGTTTGGACAAATGCGTGTGCATGTGTACCAGACACAGGTATACCAAATAATTTACCTGCCCTAACATTACTTGTAGAATCAAAGCCCCCGATGTAAGCAGCTCTAGCGCCCCACAATGCTGCATCAATTTCTTGCGCACGACGTGTACCAAACTCCATTAATTTATCATTTGATGCAATTTGACGAATTCTACTAGCCTTTGTTGTAATTAGTGTATGGAAATTTACAATGTTTAATAAAATTGTTTCTATTAATTGCGCTTGAATCAATGGTGCTTCTACGCGTAACAATGGTTCGTTACCAAAGCATAATTCGCCTTCTTGCATCGAACGAATGCTTCCTGTGAATTTTAAATCTTTTAAATATGATAAGAAATCATCCTTGTAGCCAATAGACTTTAAATATTCCAAATCAGATTCTGAAAATCCAAAATGTTCTATAAAATCAATGACGCGTTTTAAACCATTAAAAACAGCATAGCCACTATTAAATGGCATTTTTCTAAAATACAAATCAAATACAGCCATTTTTTCATGAATATTATCATTCCAATAACTTTCAGCCATATTTATTTGATATAAGTCATTATGTAACATTAAACTGTCGTCTTCTAATTGGTACACTTGTATCTCTCCAATCGACCTAAATATTTTCTTACATTTTATCATAATTCATTTTTTTATATACATAAGAGCCCCTTAATTTCCATACTTTTAATTAAAATCAACCAACAATTTAATGACATATACATAATTTTTAAGAGTATTTTAATAATGTAGACTATAATATAAAGCGAGGTGTTGTTAATGTTATTTAAAGAGGCTCAAGCTTTCATAGAAAACATGTATAAAGAGTGTCATTATGAAACGCAAATTATCAATAAACGTTTACATGACATTGAACTAGAAATAAAAGAAACTGGGACATATACACATACAGAAGAAGAACTTATTTATGGTGCTAAAATGGCTTGGCGTAATTCAAATCGTTGCATTGGTCGTTTATTTTGGGATTCGTTAAATGTCATTGATGCAAGAGATGTTACTGACGAAGCATCGTTCTTATCATCAATTACTTATCATATTACACAGGCTACAAATGAAGGTAAATTAAAGCCGTATATTACTATATATGCTCCAAAGGATGGACCTAAAATTTTCAACAATCAATTAATTCGCTATGCTGGCTATGACAATTGTGGTGATCCTGCTGAAAAAGAAGTTACACGCTTAGCAAATCACTTAGGTTGGAAAGGAAAAGGTACTAATTTTGACGTGTTACCACTGATTTACCAATTACCTAATGAGTCAGTTAAATTTTACGAATATCCTACTTCATTAATTAAAGAAGTACCTATTGAACATAATCATTATCCAAAATTAAGAAAATTGAACTTAAAATGGTATGCAGTCCCTATCATTTCCAATATGGACTTAAAAATCGGTGGCATTGTATATCCAACTGCACCCTTTAACGGTTGGTATATGGTAACTGAAATTGGCGTACGTAACTTTATTGATGATTACCGTTACAATTTACTAGAAAAAGTTGCAGATGCGTTTGAATTTGATACACTTAAAAATAATTCATTTAATAAAGATCGAGCACTTGTTGAATTGAACTATGCTGTGTATCATTCCTTTAAAAAAGAAGGCGTATCAATTGTCGATCATTTGACCGCTGCAAAGCAATTCGAACTATTCGAACGTAACGAAGCACAACAAGGTCGTCAAGTTACCGGAAAATGGTCTTGGCTAGCACCGCCATTATCTCCAACATTGACGTCAAATTATCATCACGGATATGACAATACAGTAAAAGATCCAAACTTTTTCTATAAAAAGAAAGAATCAAATGCTAACCAGTGCCCTTTCCATCATTAAGTTAGTAGAGGTGTAGCATATGCAATTATATTATTTAGGCCCTAAAGGTACATTTTCATATTTGGCTTGTCGTCAGTATTTTTCTGAAAATGAAGCAACTTTTCAACCAAAGTCAAATTTATTTGAAGTCATCAAGGCAGTTGCAGATGATGACACATCGATTGGTGTTGTCCCTATTGAAAATTCTATAGAAGGAACAATCAACATTGTGGCAGATGCACTTGCACAGCAAGATGTCTTTGCACACGGTGAAATACGTTTAGATATTAACTTTGCATTATATGGTAATGGAACAGATTCCATTTCTGATATTAAAAAAGTGTATTCTATTGCACCAGCAATCAGTCAAACAACAAATTACATACATCAACATCAATTTGACTATGATTATGTCGACAGTACAATTCAAAGTTTGACTAAAATTGAAAATGGCGTTGCAGCAATTGCACCTTTAGGTAGTGGCGAAGCTTATGGTTTTACACCTATTGATACACATATTGAAGACTATCCACATAACGTGACACGTTTTTTAGTTATAAAAAATCAGCAGCAATTTGATCAAAATGCGACATCATTGATGTTTTTAATTACACCAATGCATGATAAACCTGGGCTGTTAGCAAGTGTGCTTAATACATTTGCTTTGTTTAATATTAATTTATCCTGGATTGAGTCTCGTCCTTTAAAAACACAATTAGGTATGTATCGATTTTTCGTTCAGGCTGATTCTGCAATTACAACCGATATAAAGAAAGTCATTGCTATTTTAGAAACCTTAGATTTCAAAGTAGAAATGATTGGTGCTTTTAATTAAACTTTATTTTCTAGGTTCTACAATTTAAATAAAATAAAGAGTCAACCAAGGATTAAAATAGGAATCCATCCTTGGTTGACTTTCTTTTGTTTGTATTGTTTTTACACGATGCTGCTGTATACGTTTCATTACCACTCGTTCAAGCAATTGCTAATGTAACCTTTTATTTTTCGTTCTAATCTGCAATTACTATTTCAATGGCAGTGGTTGATTTATATCAATACCTAAAACTATAGGCATTACATAATACACGACTAAAATAATAATTATTGCACTGATTAAGTTTACCCAGAATCCTACTGATGCCATTTGTTTGATAGATATTTTACCTGAACCAAAGATAATTGCATTCGGTGGTGTCCCTACTGGTAACATGTATGCACAGTTAGCCGCCATAGCTGCAGGTGCCATAAGTAGTAATGGATGCACTCCAACAGCAACAGACAACGTTGCTAAAATCGGTAAAATCATCGTTGCAGTTGCAGTATTAGATGTCACTTCAGTTAAAAATAAGACAAAGATTGTTATGACAATTACAATAAGAATCGGACTAACACCATTTAATGATTTCAACTGTTCGCCTAACCATTTTGCTAAACCACTTTCAGAAATACCTTTCGCTAATGCTAAACCGCCACCAAATAAAATTAATACACCCCAAGGGAGCTCTTTTGCAACTTCCCAGTCAATGATACGGCGATGTTTTTCAGTATTTTTAGCTGGAATAATAAATAATAATATTGATATAAAAATAGCAATCGTACCATCTGCAACAGATGACGTAACTTCCCATTTTTTCAGAAGAAACTCTCTTGTAATCCATAATAAGCTGGCAAGTACAAAGATAGTTTGTACTACCTTTTCTTCATACTTCATTTTGCCAAGCTCGTCTAACTTTTGTTTAATTAACGTCTGACCACCAGGTAAATATTTCAAATCATGTCTAAACGCAACATATCTTAAATAGAGCCAAGTAATACCTAACAAAACAATGACCGTTGGAATCCCTACAATCATCCATTTAGCAAAACTAATTTCATGTCCAAAATGTTGCATGTATTGTCCTTTTAAAATAATTAATGGCGGGGTTCCGATTAATGTACCCAAGCCACCAATCGTACCTGCATAGCCAATTGCTAAAACTAGAGATTTTTCAAACTTTTGAATACTTGTTTGATTCGTATTGGCTTCTTGTAAATCATGTGCTTCCTTAATAATTGCTAAACCAATCGGAATCATAATCATTACAGCTGCAGTGTTCGATACAAACATAGATAAGAATCCTGTTGCCACCATGAATCCAAGTAATATTTTTGAAGTGCTTGCACCAATTAAATTAATAATAGTCAAAGCTACTCTCGTATGTAAATTCCATCTTTCCATTGCAATTGCCAAAATAAATCCACCTAAAAACAAAAAGATAATATCATTGCCATATTCGGATGATACTTGTTCTGGTGTAAGTATGTGACCTAATGGTAATAACACAATTGGTAATAAGCTCGTTGCTGCAATAGGAATTGCTTCAGTAATCCACCAAGTCGCAATCCATAAAGTAATCGCTAAGACATATACGCCTTTCCAAGGTAAGTCTTGTGGATGAAAGAACAATAATGTTAATAGGAAAAGTAATGGACCTAATATTAGTCCAATAAGTTGTCCCGCACTAAACGGTTTCTTTTTCTTTGATTTTGAAAAGAATGTTAAATACCTTTTCGATATCATTGATTGATGTTGATTGAAATAAGCCATAAATTTCCCCCTCATGATGATTATGACAAGCTACTTCAACTCACTATATTAGAGTATAGAAAGTTGTCTATCTTGTATTATCATTACCGTCAAAATACCCCTTTTATCAGATAATTGGGTTTATTATAGCATATTTATACCGTTTTATGAATGCGCTTTCAAAAATTATCTACTATTCTTAATCCTAATGTCATGCGAAACTTTTTACTTTTTTATTTCATCTATATTGATTGTAGTAACTTGAATACCCGCTTCAACAGGACTTAAAAACACTGTATCAATATCTTCTAAATGAATTGATTGAGTCGAATTATTGAATGTATTCCCAACGATTAATACATCTTTATGTTTAACATTATTATAATTACGTACATGTATCGCATCTTTAGACATTGATCCTTTAAATTCATTTCCAATTATATTCATATTTATGCCTGCTTGGGAACCTAAGTCTTTTCCTGTCATCACATCTGCTGCATTTTTACCATCTCTAACTCCTAAATATCTAATACCACCCTCACAGTTAATAAACTTATTATTAATAATGAAAGCATCTTTATACTTCAAGGGAGTTAATGCATAACCTTGTATATCTTCAAATATATTATTTCTAATATGAATATTCTCATAGTAACGATTATGTCTACTTGCATGTGAGCCAATAGCACGATTCCAACTTCCCATTTCGGGCAATTCTGAAGGTCCAAAATAACAATCTTCGATAACGACATTTTTCGTTATCGTACCATCTGTCGTTCCGAATTTTGGAAAAGCACCAGGTACTTGAATGTCTAATTGTATTGCTTCAGAATAAAAGCGTTCGCCACTATAGTCTATAAATCCTTCAAATGAACAACTTTTAATATAGAGTCCATTAATCCCGCAAGCATCAATTGCATGACCACTCACTACATTCTTAATAGTCACACCTATTAATTGAATATCTTCAGCATGCCCAATGCACATAGCTGTATTGTTATAAGGATACGATACGCCATTCATATCAAGCTTGCCGCCTTTAATATGAATATGACTGTGTCCATTATAACCACGATAAAAACCAAAGCGATGACCATTTTTTAATAAAGGACCAGAATGACATCGGCGTAAAATAGTTTCATTATCCAACAAAAGTGTTGTATTGCCATATATCGTTAATGGTTTGCAAATATCATACGTCCCTTTCGGTATATAAACTGTCGTTGGTTTACATCTTCCACGATTTAACGCATGTTGTATTGCTCGAGTATCTTTAGTTTTGTTTATGCCTGTTAACCCATAATCTTTCATATTGATATACATAAATCGTCATCCTTTGTCTATTTTCTAATTACTCATATATTAACCAATTATTCAAATTATAATCGTGTTAGGTTGATTTAACAGATAGTCATAAATCTCGTGATGCCATCTATTAGCATTTTTATATTCAAAACATCAACACTTGATATTAGTTCTAAGTTTGTCACATTTAGTATTCTATTACAGCTATTTTAAAACTATCGCAAAAACTTCTTATATTATTTGTTGATTGCGTGATTTGCTCTTCCAAAAAAGTTGATTAATCTATATACTTAATCTATATTTATATATTAACCATTAGGGTTAAAAATTACTCTAGCATTTATGAATAGATGGGAGTTTATTTTATTATATAGGAGAGATGTTGAATGACACATCGCGCACTATTAGTTGTTGACTATTCATATGACTTTATCGCAGATGACGGCTTACTAACATGCGGTAAACCTGGACAAAATATTGAAGATTTTATTGTTTCTCGTATCAATGACTTTAATTATTATCAAGACCATATATTCTTTTTAATGGATTTACATTATTTACATGACATTCATCATCCTGAAAGTAAATTATTCCCACCACACAATATCGTAGATACAAGTGGTAGAGAATTATACGGTAAAGTAGGTAAATTATACGAAACAATTAAAGCGCAACCTAATGTACATTTCATTGATAAAACGCGCTATGATTCGTTCTTTGGTACCCCGCTTGATAGTTTATTGAGAGAAAGAAGTATTAATCAAGTCGAAATCGTTGGTGTATGTACCGATATTTGCGTGTTACATACAGCAATTTCTGCATACAACTTAGGTTATAAAATTTCAGTACCTGCTGAGGGAGTGGCTTCATTTAATCAAAAAGGGCATGAATGGGCACTTGCACATTTCAAAAACTCATTAGGTGCAGAGGTAGAACAACACGTTTAAATCGTGCTAAAATAATTATAAAGAATACAATTTACAAGGGAGATATTTGACAATGGCTAAAACATATATTTTCGGACATAAGAATCCAGACACTGATGCAATTTCATCTGCGATTATTATGGCAGAATTTGAACAACTTAGAGGTAATTCAGGAGCCAAAGCATACCGTTTAGGTGATGTGAGTGCAGAAACTCAATTCGCGTTAGATACATTTAATGTACCTGCTCCGGAATTATTAACGGATGATTTAGATGGTCAAGATGTTATCTTAGTTGATCATAACGAATTCCAACAAAGTTCTGATACGATTGCCTCTGCTACAATTAAGCATGTAATTGATCATCACAGAATTGCAAATTTCGAAACTGCTGGCCCTTTATGTTATCGTGCTGAACCAGTTGGTTGTACAGCTACAATTTTATACAAAATGTTTAGAGAACGTGGCTTTGAAATTAAACCTGAAATTGCCGGTTTAATGTTATCAGCAATTATCTCAGATAGCTTACTTTTCAAATCACCAACATGTACACAACAAGACGTTAAAGCAGCTGAAGAATTAAAAGATATTGCTAAAGTTGATATTCAAAAGTACGGCTTAGATATGTTAAAAGCAGGTGCTTCAACAACTGATAAATCAGTTGAATTCTTATTAAACATGGATGCTAAATCATTTACTATGGGTGACTATGTGACTCGTATTGCACAAGTTAATGCTGTTGACCTTGACGAAGTGTTAAATCGTAAAGAAGATTTAGAAAAAGAAATGTTAGCTGTAAGTGCACAAGAAAAATATGACTTATTTGTACTTGTTGTTACTGACATCATTAATAGTGATTCTAAAATTTTAGTTGTAGGTGCTGAAAAAGATAAAGTCGGCGAAGCATTCAATGTTCAATTAGAAGATGACATGGCCTTCTTATCTGGTGTTGTTTCTCGAAAAAAACAAATCGTACCTCAAATCACTGAAGCATTAACAAAATAATACTATATTACTGTCTAATCATAGACATGTTGTATTTAACTAACAGTTCATTAAAGTAGAATTTATTTCACTTTCAATGAACTGTTTTTTATTTACGTTTGACTAATTTACAACCTTTTCAATAGTAGTTTTCATTCCTTTAGCTATCCTAACCCACAGATTAGTGATTTCTATACAATTCCTCTTTTGTCTTTACATTTTCTTAAAATATTTGCGATGTTGAGTATAAATTTTTGTTTTCTTCCTACCTTTTTCGTTATGATTAAAGTTATAAATATTATTATGTACACGATTCATCGCTCTATTTTCAACTTTCAACATATATAATTCGAAAGACCATTTAAAATTAACGGCCACAACAATCAAATCAATTAATCACTTTTTCCAAAATAATCATATAAGGAGGTTCTTTTCATTATGAATATCATTGAGCAAAAATTTTATGACAGTAAAGCTTTTTTCAATACACAACAAACTAAAGATATTAGTTTTAGAAAAGATCAATTAAAGAAGTTAAGCAAAGCTATTAAATCATACGAGAGCGATATTTTAGAAGCACTATATACAGATTTAGGAAAAAATAAAGTCGAAGCTTATGCTACTGAAATTGGCATAACTTTGAAAAGTATCAAAAATGCCCGTAAGGAACTTAAAAACTGGACTAAAACAAAAAATGTAGACACACCTTTATATTTATTTCCAACAAAAAGCTATATCAAAAAAGAACCTTATGGAACAGTTTTGATCATTGCACCATTTAACTATCCTTTTCAACTAGTATTCGAACCTTTAATCGGTGCTATTGCAGCAGGTAATACAGCAATTATTAAACCATCTGAGTTGACACCAAATGTTGCACGAGTGATTAAACGATTAATCAATGAAACATTTGATGCAAATTACATTGAAGTTATTGAGGGAGGAATTGAAGAAACGCAAACGTTAATTCACTTACCTTTTGACTATGTCTTCTTTACAGGAAGTGAAAATGTAGGCAAAATCGTTTATCAAGCTGCCAGCGAAAATTTAGTTCCTGTGACATTAGAAATGGGTGGTAAATCTCCAGTCATCGTTGATGAAACAGCGAATATTAAAGTTGCTAGTGAGCGCATTTGTTTTGGGAAATTCACTAATGCCGGCCAAACATGTGTTGCACCAGATTACATTTTAGTACACGAATCTGTAAAAGATGATTTAATCACAGCCCTATCAAAAACGTTGCGTGAATTTTATGGTCAAAATATACAACAAAGTCCAGATTATGGCCGCATTGTAAACCTTAAACATTATCATCGTCTGACTTCATTACTTAACAGTGCACAAATGAATATTGTATTTGGTGGTCATAGTGATGAGGATGAACGTTATATAGAACCAACATTGTTAGATCACGTTACAAGTGATTCAGCAATTATGCAAGAAGAAATTTTTGGTCCTATCTTACCGATTTTAACGTATCAGTCATTGGATGAAGCAATAGCCTTTATTCACCAAAGACCAAAACCTTTGAGTTTATATTTATTTAGCGAAGATGAAAATGCTACACAACGTGTAATAAACGAGTTATCATTTGGCGGCGGCGCTATTAATGATACATTGATGCACCTAGCGAATCCTAAATTACCATTTGGTGGTGTTGGCGCCTCAGGTATGGGACGCTATCATGGTAAATATTCATTCGACACTTTTACACATGAAAAAAGCTACATTTTCAAATCTACACGATTAGAATCAGGTGTCCATTTACCACCATATAAAGGTAAATTTAAATACATCAAAGCTTTCTTTAAAAATTAATTTTTGAGCCAAAAATAAACCATGCTTCCATAATTTGATGTTCTTGAAAACAATAAATTTCAAGGTATACACAAATTTTTTGGAAACATGGTTTTCTTTTTATCATGATTAATTAAAGATTAAAATATGACACATACACCTTCAGATGCTACACGAGTGTTATCACATAGCGTAATTTTACCTGTTTCTTTATTTCTTTCGAAAACAGTTACAACTGAATCTCCTTGCTCATGAGCACAAACTAAAAGGTCATCTGATGAGGCAATATTAAAATCTCTTGGGAATTGACCACCACTTTCAGTAATTGTTACTAGTTCTAAGTGTTGACCATTATCAAGAACTTTAAAAATTGCAATGCTATCATGCCCTCTATTAGATACATATAAGAATTGTTGATCATGAGACAAACGCACTGCTGCAAGTTTAGTATCTCCATCAAAGTTTTCAGGAATTGTTAAATGACGCTCGAGCTCTTCAAATTTACCGTCATTATATTCTGCAACACTCACAGTATTTGATAATTCGTGTACGACATAAGCAAATTTTCCATTATCATGAAATTCAATATGTCTTGTCCCATCACTATCTTTAAATAAAGATTCTTTATAAAATTCAAACCCGTTGTCATCAAATTTATAAGTAACGATACGATCAGCACCTAAATCTGTTACTGCAACGTACTTACCATCTGGAGTTTGATTAATATAATGTGCGTGTGGATGATCTTGTCTTTCATGTGTACCTGTTGGAAAATCATGTGCAAGTTCTTGAATTAGACGTATAATTTCACCTGTGTGCGTATTTAATTCATACATACGTATGATGCCAGCACCATATACCGCTTCAAATAAATATCGTTTATCTTCTGAAATCGATACATAACAACCTGTACCAGCTTTTGAAGACAAACATTTATTTAATAAATGCAATTCACCATTGTCATCAATTTTCAAACTCGCAACACCGCATTGTTCTCCTTCTTTGTTGATTCCATATAAAACTTCGTTATTACGCACCAAATATGTAGACGCTTCTAATTCAAATCCTATTTCTAATAAATCAATACGTGACTGATTTTCGTTTAATTCAAAACGATAAATCCCTTTACCATTCTTTTTAGTGTAAGAACCAATATATCCATTTGTCATTACTTTTACCCCTCCATGTCAGTCTTATTTTCATTTTATTAAATTTTAGCTAGAATTAACAATCATTTATCATTTCCTTAACGCTAAAACTGTTTAACTACTTTAAAAGAACTATTTGCTGTGATATGTCATTATTCGATTTTAATTAATCCCTCTTTTTTACTTACACGAGCATTAATTATTAACGCGTTTATGCTTCCACAAAATTTTTGTTGCAAAACAGAACACATGTTCGTATAATGTAATTATCAGATTGGGGTGAATTAAGGATGACAAGTTATGAAGAAGAAACTGATTATCGTAACGTTCCAAGAGAATTACTAGATAACAATATACCTATGGGAAGAGGCATGATTAAATGGGCTCCTTTTGCAACATTACCCGAACAATTCGAAACGATTCAACAATACATTATCGACCAAAACAAAATTACACGTCCTGTATTATCAGATGATCAATTGGCTGAGCTAAACATTCGGCTACACGAGGCGCTACAATATGCCCAACCTGTAGAAGTTAAATTTTATAATAATGGCTTTGTAGATTCAGTACGCTTAACCATTTATCGTATTGATGCTATTAATTATGAAATTGATGGTTATGTTTACAATCAGCAACAACGTCAAAAAATTTCTATCTTTGATATCTTAGATATTGTCTTGTTACCTTAATGCTTTGAACATAATTAAACAGATTGAGTATATGCATATAAGATGATTTTTAACATCATTTTTGGATGATAGGATGTTGCGCCACGATGATGTCTGAATTCATCGAATTCGCTATCAGGTATTGTTTCAACAATTTCATTAACATATCGTGAAATATCATTTTGAGGGATTCTAACAGAAGTTTCTATTGGTAGTGTAGTTGGGTCATGTTATAATTTTTATACATAAGGCACCTCGTTAATTTAGTTTAGTGGTATTTATTAAATTATAAGAAGGGACCCAACACAGAAAATTCATTTTATTGAATTTTACATTTATGTGCAAGTTGGGCAAAGTGTCTTATTTTTTAAAAGTATTTCAAAGTAAAATTACATGTTAATACGTAGTATTAATGGCGAGACTCCTGAGGGAGCAGTGCCAGTCGAAGACCAAGGCTGAGACGGCACCCTAGGAAAGCGAAGCCATTCAATACGAAGT
>NZ_JACYHC010000597.1:0-2687 GCF_017152085.1 Staphylococcus sp. EG-SA-2 | reverse complement strand
ATATTTTAAGTTGTTGTGTTAAACCGTTAGTAGAAATAGTGCTGTCTTCCATTAAAGACTTCATTTTGCTTATATCCGAATAAGAGCTTAATGTATCATTTTGGCCGTAACTTGAATCAGATTTAACAGAAGTTTTAACGATTTGCTTATACTTAGCTTTTGTTGAATCATCCATGGCATCACTCAATCTCAACAATGATTTCATTACAGTCGCTGACGCTGTATGACTCGTTTCATTTTCACGACTGATAGCTCTACCTCTTGATAAATCCATCATTTCACCTTTATAAATGAGTGGCATAAATCCGTCGTCAATCCATGACTTTAAGGTTGTATCATTTTGGGTTTTATCATTAAAAGGTGTTTCTTTTATCATCGGCATCATTTGAGAAATCCCCTCTAAGAGTACAACGCCATAAGCACCAGTGTATGGGACGTCTTGATGATCAATATAAGAGCCGTCTTTATAGAATCCATTACGTTCTTTACCAGTTGCATTACTTTGAACGTAAGTGAAGACTTTATTAAATGCATCTATTGAATTTTTAGTTATATCTTTATCTTCTTCGATAATACTTTCTAAAAGTTTTACTTTAGCAATGTCTACTAAATTTCCCCCTTTAGCTTGTTCAGGTTGTCCTACTGATGATAATATTTTGTCACTTTCTGGGGCGAAAGTTTTGATAGGGGCAGTGTATTTTTTCTTTTCGTCATTTGAAAATTGATCATTCAGCAATATAAGGGTATTTGTTAATGCTCTAGGTGTTCCAATTTCATAATCCCACCAATTTAAATTGGTATTTCTAGAAGTTTTATTTTTAAAGTTTGAGGTCAAATCAGCAACTTTTTTATCTGGTTCTTTTCCATATGCATTTTTATGCAGCCACTCAAGGGCATCTTTCACTTTCTTCTTGTTTTCATCTATTTTTAACTTAGTATCTTTATGCTTCATCGCTTCTGCGATTTTCTCAATATTACGATAGGTACGAGTCATATCCGCAGACTTCGTATCTAAATCTTTTGAGTTTTCCCACAAGTATTTCCTATCACTTTCAGTTTTCATCTCACTAAGTAATTTCTTTGCCTCATTCTCCGTAGCCTCAAACTTCTTCTTCATTGCGTCATTCTTCTCATCATACTTATCATAACCATAGTTAACGTCCAGCCATGTGTTCCTCAACTTTTCATAATCTGGCGTTTGAACATTCGTATCAGCCACAGCGATTTGATATTTATCAATACTTCTGAATTCACCACCATTCAAAGTAATCACACCAGCCATTAATAACGTAATGGTGGATAATTTTTGCCATTTCTTTATTCTATATGTCATTGACATGTCTCCTTTTTGTGTTGCGCGTGCGCAATGAATATTATGATTAAATAATGATTCAATTTTTCAAAATTCGTTAACGTATACAAATGACTGTCTACTGTCAAACAATCCACAAAGAATGTTGATGCATATAAACAATCGATCACCCAAATTTTCCGCATCACCCAAAAATTGCAACGAAAATAATTTTTAAAAAATTAAATATTATCAATCTTAGTGATTATATCATTTTAAATATTTAAGTTATACAATTTTTAAAGTAATTAAAAACGATGAAATGTAAAATGTTAAAAAAGAGACAAATTTAAATTTGAGTAATAAAATAAGAGGTATTCAAACGAGGATGGTAATATATAAAGCAACATTACTTAAGATGCCACCAACATAACTGAAAGGATAGTCGCAATGAAAACTAAAGAAGTCGTAGCGCTCATGAATATATCTCAAGACACTTTAAGATATTATGAAAAGGTTGGTGTGATTCCACCTGTTAATCGAGATGAAAATGGATATAGAATATATAATGATAGTGATTTAAATTGGATTTATTTAGTGAAAAATTTGCAAAATGCAGGCGTCAGTATTGAATCGCTTATCGAATTTTGCAGGTTAGCGCAGCTTCCTAAAAATGAAAATATTCAAGCACAGCAAAAGCAAATTTTAAATAAGCAACTCGAAGAATTAAATGAAAACTTAAAGACAATTCATGATGCGAGAGATTTACTACAATATAAAATTGATAATTATGATAATCATATTGCTAAAATCAATGCTAGTGATAATCATGATGACAATGTTGAACGTCTTTGGGAGAGAAAGTAAACCTATGGCTTGCTATAGAGTTCGCTCCATGGTTTATAGTGGACTTACAAGATAAAGGAGGTTCATTTTATGAATCATATTGAAATAAGTAAAGATGTAAAGATACCAGTATTAGGCTTCGGAGTATTTCAAATTCCTCAAGAACAAACAGCAGAAGCGGTTAAAGAAGCAATTAAAGCGGGCTATAGACATATTGATACAGCGCAAAGTTATTTAAATGAAACTGAAGTAGGTCAAGGTATTGAAGCTTCAGGTATTGATAGAAGTGAACTATTCATTACGACTAAAGTATGGATTGAAAATGTAAACTATGAAGATACTATCAAATCAATCGAACGATCATTACAACGATTAAATTTAGACTATCTTGATCTAGTGCTTATTCACCAACCTTATAATGATGTATATGGCTCATGGCGTGCATTAGAAGAGTTAAAAGAAAATGGTAAAATTAAAGCAATCGGTGTATCTAACTTCGGCGTTGATCGAATTGTAGATTTAGGTATTCACAATCAAATTCAACCACAAG
>NZ_JACYHC010000596.1:0-2689 GCF_017152085.1 Staphylococcus sp. EG-SA-2 | reverse complement strand
ATATTTTAAGTTGTTGTGTTAAACCGTTAGTAGAAATAGTGCTGTCTTCCATTAAAGACTTCATTTTGCTTATATCCGAATAAGAGCTTAATGTATCATTTTGGCCGTAACTTGAATCAGATTTAACTGAAGTTTTGACAATTTTTTTATACTTAGCTTTTGTTGAATCATCCATGGCATCACTTAATCTCAACAATGATTTCATTACAGTTGCAGATGCTGAGTGACTCGTTTCATTTTCACGGCTAATGGCTCTACCACGTGATAAATCCATCATTTCACCTTTATAAATGAGTGGTAAAAATCCGTCGTCAATCCATGATTTTAAGGTTGTATTATTTTGGGTTTTATCATTAAAAGGTGTTTCTTTTATCATCGGCATCATTTGAGAAATCCCCTCTAAGAGTACAACGCCATAAGCACCAGTGTATGGGACATCTTTATGGTCGATATATGAACCATCTTTATAAAATCCATTACGTTCTTTATCAGTGGCAGAATCTTGAACGTAAGTGAAGACTTTATTAAATGAATCTATTGAATTTTTCATCATATCTTTATCTTCTTCGATAATACTTTCTAAAAGTTTTACTTTAGCAATGTCTACTAAATTTCCGCCTTTAGCAGGTTCAGCTTTTCCTACAGAAGATAATATTTCATCACTTTTTGGGGCGAAAGTTTTAATAGGGGCAGTGAATTTTTTCTTTTCTTCATTTGAAAATTGATCATTCAGCAATATAAGCGTATTTGTTAATGATCTAGGTGTTCCAATTTCATAATCCCACCAATTTAAAGCTTTTTTCTTTGATGAATCAGTTATTTTAAAATTCTCAGTCAATTCTTTTACTTTATTATCTGGTTCTTTTCCATATGCATTTTTATGCAGCCACTCAAGGGCATCTTTCACTTTCTTCTTATTTTCGTCAGTATTTAAAGTGGTTTTAGGATGCCTCATCGCTTCTGCGATTTTCTCAATATTACGATAGGTACGAGTCATATCCGCAGACTTGTTATCTAAATCTTTTGCACTATCCCACAAGTAAGTCCTTCCACTTTCAGTTTTCATGCTACTGAGTAATTTCTCTGCCTCTTTCTCCGTAGCATCAAACTTCTTCTTCATTGCGTCATTCTTCTCATCATACTTATCATAACCGTAGTTAACATCTAACCATGTGTTCCTCAACTTTTCATAATCTGGCGTTTGAACATTCGTATCAGCCACAGCGATTTGATGTTTATCAATACTTCTGAATTCACCACCATTCAAAGTAATCACACCAGCCATTAATAACGTAATGGTGGATAATTTTTGCCATTTCTTCATTCTATATGTCATTGACATGTCTCCTTTTTATGTTGTGCGTGCGCAATTAATAATATGATTAAATAATGATTCAAATTTTCAAAATTCGTTAACGTATACAAATGACTGTCTACTGTCAAACAATCCACAAAGAATGTTGATGCATATAAACGATCGATCACCCAAATTTTCCGTATCACCCAAAAATTGCAACAAAAATAATTTTTAAAAAATTAAATATTATCAATCTTAGTGATTATATCATTTTAAATATTTAAGTTATACAATTTTTAAAGTAATTAAAAACGATGAAATGTAAAATGTTAAAAAAGAGACAAATTTAAATTTGAGTAATAAAATAAGAAGTATTCAAACAAAGATGGCAATATATAAAACAACATTACTTTAGATGCCCAAATATAACTGAAAGGATAGTCGCAATGAAAACTAAAGAAGTCGTAGCGCTCATGAATATATCTCAAGACACTTTAAGATATTATGAAAAGGTTGGTGTGATTCCACCCGTTAATCGAGATGAAAATGGATATAGAATATATAATGATAGTGATTTAAATTGGATTTATTTAGTGAAAAATTTGCGAAATGCAGGCGTCAGTATTGAATCGCTTATCGAATTTTGTAGATTAGCGCAGCTTCCTAAAAATAAAAATATTCAAACACAGCAAAAGCAAATTTTAAATAAGCAACTCGAAGAATTAAATGAAAACTTAAAGACAATTCATGATGCGAGAGATTTACTAAAATATAAAATTGATAATTATGATAATCATATTGCTAAAATCAATGCTAGTGATAATCATGATGACAATGTTGAACGTCTTTGGGAGAGAAAGTAAACCTCTGGCTTGCTATAGAGTTCGCTCCATGGTTTATAGTGGACATACAAGATAAAGGAGGTTCATTTTATGAATCATATTGAAATAAGTAAAGATGTAAAGATACCAGTATTAGGTTTCGGAGTATTTCAAATTCCTCAAGAACAAACAGCAGAAGCGGTTAAAGAAGCAATTAAAGCGGGTTATAGACATATTGATACAGCACAAAGTTATTTAAATGAAACTGAAGTAGGTCAAGGTATTGAAGCTTCAGGTATTGATAGAAGTGAACTATTCATTACGACTAAAGTATGGATTGAAAATGTTAACTATGAAGATACTATCAAATCAATCGAACGATCATTACAACGATTAAATTTGGACTATCTTGATCTAGTGCTTATTCACCAACCTTACAATGACGTATATGGCTCATGGCGTGCATTAGAAGAGTTAAAAGAAAATGGTAAAATTAAAGCAATCGGTGTATCTAACTTCGGCGTTGATCGAATTGTAGATTTAGGTATTCACAATCAAATTCAACCACAAG
>NZ_JACYHC010000595.1:0-2770 GCF_017152085.1 Staphylococcus sp. EG-SA-2 | reverse complement strand
TATTGTTAATCGACACAATGGTACGATTATTAATATTTTTGATGATATGTCAGAAAAAGATAAAGAAGAATTTGAAGCATTTAAAAAGAGAAGCCCTAAATACAACCCAGGTATGAGTGATCATGATAAAACAGATGGTGAGTCAGAAGACATTCAACATCATGACAATGATAATAACAAAGCCATTCAAAATGATACACCAGATCAAAAAGCCGTTGATAAAAACGATAAAAATGCTGTTAATAAAGAAGAAAAACATGATAACCATGCAAAAAATTCAGCAGAAACTAAAGTTAAATAAGGGTATACTTTGATTAATTGTAATTTTTAGGAGAAAAACTATGATAACATTTGAGAATATACAACAACTTGAAAAATACACCTTAATGACTATGCATGGTCTTTTTAATCAACTTAAACTCGGTATTATTTCAATCGACAATGCAGAGCATACCCTCTTTACACCTTATATGATGGAATCACTCTCTTCCCTAGGTGTGAAACCAGACATTATCGATTTAATTCACAAAGGGACAGAGTTAGAAGACTTTGCAGCATTTAATTTATCAATTGAAGATACAGTTACAGTCTGTTTACAAAGAACTGAAGAACTATTAAATCAATACAAAAATGTGGAATTCAATGACAAAATATTAATCAATTGGCGTATTATACAAGAGTAATAGACATATAAAAGTCGAATGTAACTACGTGAGTACTGATTTTATTCTTTGTAAATTACAAGCATTTCATATCATAAAGTTTGAAAAGAGGTATATTGAAGTGGAGAAAAACGAATATACAGCTAAATATAATGAATATAGTCAATTATTAGACGCTACTTACTCGCAAGCTGTAGCATACCTTTTAAATAAATATGGCGCTGTAACCGATGATTATTATAAGGAAAAATCATACACGCGATTTTTAAATGGAGAAATCAAAAGTATTTCAAAAGGAAAATACACTAGAGCTAGCGAAGGATTATATTGTCATCACATAAGCGAAGACAAATTCCAAAACTTATCTGACCTAAGATTCATTTCCGAATTTAAGTACTCATACAACGTTCAAAAGAAAGAAAACTTAGTGTACTGTGATCTAATCGAGCATTTAATTTTACATGCAATTATTACAAAAGAATCCAATGGCCAATTTGGTGTGGCTGGATTATGTCAAATGATCAAACCAACAGTCATTGATTGGTACATTAGCGAATATACTCCAAAACCAGCATGGATGCAAGCCACCAAAGCACGTGCCTATTTGCCTAGAATATTAGTAGAGAAACTACTCATTAAAATTGACGATATGTTAGAAGGAATAGAAATATATGATTTCCTTGAGTCTAGATAAATGATTAATGGAGATTTATTTTTTGCTGTTGAGATTTTGTTATAGATGTTTAAACCTGTAATTAAATATATTTTATAAAATAGACCACGCATACCTATCTATAAACGGACAATGTTTATAAATGAGTTTGCATGGTCTTGAATTGTATTAAATTTCTTTTGGTTTTAATAGTTCACTTAGTGGTATGTCAACATTTTTTAGACAGTTTTCATGTGTATATTTTTAAATGCCACTGGCGTCAAATACTGTAATGAAGAATGTGGTCTAAAATTGTTGTACCAATTTACATAATCAAATAATTCTGTTTCTAACTGTTCTAAGTTTTCAAATTGCATTTGTTTTACAAATTCTGTTTTCATTGCTTTCATCGTTGCTTCCGCAACTGCGTTATCATAAGGACAACCTTTGGTACTTAATGAACGTTTTATTTTAAATGTTTCTAGGACTTCATCTATCAAATGATTATCAAATTCTTTGTCTCTATCAGTGTGGAATAGTTTGATTTGTTCAAGATTATGATTTATTCTGCTGATTGCTTTTGATACTAAATTGGCGTCCTTATTTTTACCTGCACTGTAACCAACAATTTCTCTATTAAATAGATCTATAAATAAACATATGTAATGCCATGTTCCTCCGACTTTTACATATGTCAAATCACTTACTAATGTCTCCATTGGTTGTTCTCTATTAAAAGCGCGATTCAAATGATTTTTAATTCGTTTTTCATTAGTTTCTATTTGATGATTTTTGTATTTAGCTTTCATATAAACAGAAACTAGATTTTTTCATAATCGACCTATCTTTTGTCCAGATACAGTGAGACCCTTGTCATTTAAATGATTTTTAATTCGTCTTGTACTAAAGACTTTTCTATTAGAATTAAAAATATTTATGGCGGCACGTTCTACGTTTGAATCATCTTTAGTGATTTTATTATCTTTTCTTTTTATAGAATCATAATAGGTACTTCTTGGTATTTTTAGGACTTTACACATTGCTGGTACTGAATATTGATGTGCATTCTTTTGAATGACTTCTATTTTTGCCCCATAATCAGCTCTTTTTCTTCATCTGTTAAGTTATCTTGGTGATTGAATGTACCCTTGTTTTGATGTTACTTTATCCATTTTCCTAACGTCAAAGGTGTTAAATCATACTCGCGTATAATTTCATTTCTTGGCTTACCATTTTCATATAATCTAACCATTTATAACTTAAACTCTGAACTAAATGTTCTTCTTTCTTAAATTAACAAAATCTACTCTCATAGAATTTGTCCAATTAGATGATATAATAGTAGAGTCGCCTATCTCTCAGGCGTCAATTTAGACGCAGAGAGGAGGTGTATAAGGTGATGCTTATTTTCGTTCACATCATAGCACCAGTCATCAGTGGCTGTGCCATTGCGTTT
>NZ_JACYHC010000594.1:0-2781 GCF_017152085.1 Staphylococcus sp. EG-SA-2 | reverse complement strand
CAAGTTATGTATGAAATGACATCAGCTGCTGCGAACAATGGATCAGGGTTTGAAGGACTGAAAGATGATACAACATTCTGGAATATCTCTACAGGAATCATTATGTTGCTTTCTCGTTATATACCAATTATTTTGCAATTAATGATTGCATCAAGTTTAGTGAATAAAAAATCATACCACCAAGATAAATATACAATAGCGATTGATAAACCTTATTTTGGCGTATCACTAATCGTATTTATCGTTTTACTAAGTGGTTTGACATTTATTCCAGTACTATTACTTGGTCCTATTGGTGAATTTTTAACTTTAAAATAAAGTAAAGGGATGGAAAAAATGCATCATGTAAATAAATATTTCAATCAAACAATGGTGATAGAAGCTTTGAAAATGAGTTTTTATAAGCTGAATCCTAAACAATTAATAAAAAATCCGATAATGTTTGTCGTTGAGGTTGGAATGGTTTTAACGTTGATATTAATATGTTTTCCTGACATATTTGGAACTAGCTATCTATCGCGAGGTTATTTGATTACAATTTTTATCATATTATTAATAACTATATTGTTTGCTAATTTTTCAGAAGCCTTTGCTGAAGGTCGTGGAAAAGCGCAAGCTGATAGTTTAAGACAAGCACAATCAAATTTAACTGCTCGATTGATAGAAGAAAATGGTGCGTATCGGATAGTGAACGCCACAGAGTTAAAAGCCGGACAAAATATTCGGGTAGAAAATGGAGAAACAATCCCTGCTGATGGCGTTGTAATAAATGGATTAGCAACCGTTGATGAATCTGCAATTACTGGTGAGTCTGCACCTGTGATAAAAGAATCAGGTGGCGATTTTGATGGAGTCATTGGCGGTACACTTGTAACATCTGATTGGTTAGAAATACGTGTTGAGAGTGAAGCGGGTACATCTTTTTTAGATAAAATGATTGCCTTAGTTGAAGGGGCGGAAAGAAATAAAACACCAAATGAAATTGCACTTTTTACATTATTAACAACGTTAACAATTATATTTTTAGTCGTTATTGTAACGTTATATCCAATAGCATCTTACCTGCATTTAATTTTACCTATTGCGATGCTCATTGCGTTAACAGTATGTTTAATACCAACGACAATCGGTGGTTTGTTATCGGCGATTGGTATTGCAGGCATGGATCGTGTTACTCAATTCAATGTATTAGCGAAAAGTGGGCGTGCTGTAGAAGTATGTGGAGATGTCGATGTAATGATTTTAGACAAGACAGGGACAATCACTTATGGCAATCGAATCGCTAGTGAATTTTTACCAGTGAATCAACAAATGCTGGAAAAATTGATAGTCGCTGCTTATATGTCATCAATCTACGATGATACGCCAGAAGGAAAAAGTATTGTACGATTAGCGAAGCAGATGTATATAAATGAGCTGCCTAAAGACATTGATGGCACATATAAGCCTTTTACAGCTGAAACTAGAATGAGCGGAATCATTACAAATGAAATATCGGTATTCAAAGGTGCACCTAATAGTATGATAAATCTTGTCAAACAACAACAAGGCAATATTCCTCTTAACATTGAGTCTCTCTGTATGGATGTATCGAGTAAAGGTGGCACACCATTAATAGTCATTGAAAACAATGTCATGCTTGGCGTGATTTATTTAAAAGATGTGATTAAAGATGGTCTTGTAGAACGATTTACTGAATTGAGAAAAATGGGGATTGAAACAGTTATGTGTACAGGTGATAATGCTTTAACAGCAGCTACAATTGCAAAAGAAGCCGGGGTTGATAGATTTGTTGCAGAGTGTAAACCCGAAGATAAAATTAAAGTCATCAAAGATGAACAAGCGAAAGGCCATATTGTTGCGATGACAGGAGATGGTACAAATGATGCACCTGCGCTAGCACAAGCGAATATAGGATTAGCTATGAACTCAGGGACAATTAGTGCTAAAGAGGCAGCTAATCTAATTGATTTAGATTCGAATCCTACAAAGTTAATAGAGGTTGTAAAAATAGGCAAACAATTATTAATGACGAGAGGTGCATTAACGACATTTAGTTTGGCTAATGACGTAGCAAAATACTTTGCAATTTTACCTGCACTAATGATGTCAACAATTCCAGAAATGACTTCACTAAATATTATGCATTTATCGTCACCTAAATCTGCAATTATATCAGCTTTGATATTCAATGCATTAATCATTGTTGCCTTAATTCCAATTGCCATGAAAGGTGTAAAAGTAAAGGGTTACAGCATTGATAGAATCTTTATAAATAATATGTTGATTTATGGATTAGGTGGATTAATCGTCCCGTTTTTAGGCATTAAATTAATAGATATGATTGTACAATTTTTTGTGTAAAGAGGAAGGAGCCTGTACCATGAATACGATAAGAAATAGTATTTGTTTAACGATAATAACTATGGTATTATGTGGATTTTTATTCCCGTTAGCTATCACGTTAATTGGTCAAATATTTTTTTATCAACAAGCAAATGGCAGTTTAATTACGTATGACAATCGTATAGTTGGATCAAAATTGATTGGACAGCACTGGACAGAGACACGATATTTTCACGGGAGACCGAGTGCAGTTGATTATAATATGAATCCTGAAAAATTATATAAAAACGGCGTATCTTCAGGTGGAAGTAATGAATCGAATGGAAACACCGAATTAATAGCACGCATGAAACATCATGTTAAATTTGGGAATTCAAATGTAACAATAGATGCTGCAACAAGTTCTGGGTCGGGCTTAGATCCGCATATTACGGT
>NZ_JACYHC010000593.1:0-2784 GCF_017152085.1 Staphylococcus sp. EG-SA-2 | reverse complement strand
AATATATTGGTGTATGACAGTTAATGGAGGGAACGAAATGAAAGCTTTATTACTTAAAACAAGTGTATGGCTCGTTTTGCTTTTTAGTGTGATGGGATTATGGCAAGTCTCGAACGCGGCTGAGCAGTATACACCAATCAAAGCACATGTAGTAACAACGATAGACAAAGCAACAACAGATAAGCAACAAGTAACGCCAACAAAGGAAGCGGCTCATCAATTTGGTGAAGAAGCGGCAACCAACGTATCAGCATCAGCACAGGGAACAGCTGATGAAATAAACAATAAAGTAACATCCAACGCATTTTCTAACAAACCATCTACAGCAGTTTCAACAAAAGTAAACGAAACGCACGATGTAGATACACAACAAGCCTCAACACAAAAACCAACTCAATCAGCAACATTCACATTATCAAATGCTAAAACAGCATCACTTTCACCACGAATGTTTGCTGCCAATGTACCACAAACAACAACACATAAAATATTACATACAAATGATATCCATGGCCGACTAGCCGAAGAAAAAGGGCGTGTCATCGGTATGGCTAAATTAAAAACAATAAAAGAACAAGAAAAGCCTGATTTAATGTTAGACGCAGGAGACGCCTTCCAAGGTTTACCACTTTCAAACCAGTCTAAAGGTGAAGAAATGGCTAAAGCAATGAATGCAGTAGGTTATGATGCTATGGCAGTGGGTAACCATGAATTTGACTTTGGATACGATCAGTTGAAAAAGTTAGAGGGTATGTTAGACTTCCCGATGCTAAGTACTAACGTTTACAAAGATGGGAAACGCGCGTTTAAGCCTTCAACAATTGTAACGAAAAATGGTATTCGTTATGGAATTATTGGCGTAACGACACCAGAAACAAAGACGAAAACAAGACCTGAGGGCATTAAAGGTGTTGAATTTAGAGATCCATTACAAAGTGTGACAGCAGAAATGATGCGTATTTATAAAGACGTAGATACATTTGTTGTTATATCACATTTAGGGATTGATCCTTCAACACAAGAAACATGGCGTGGTGATTACTTAGTGAAACAATTAAGTCAAAATCCACAATTGAAGAAACGTATTACAGTCATTGATGGTCATTCACATACCGTACTTCAAAATGGTCAAATTTATAACAATGATGCATTAGCACAAACAGGTACAGCACTTGCGAATATCGGTAAGGTTACATTTAATTACCGCAATGGAGAGGTATCAAATATTAAACCGTCATTGATTAATGTTAAAGACGTTGAAAATGTAACACCGAACAAAGCATTAGCTGAACAAATTAATCAAGCTGATCAAACATTTAGAGCACAAACAGCAGAGGTTATTATTCCAAATAATACCATTGATTTCAAAGGAGAAAGAGATGACGTTAGAACGCGTGAAACAAATTTAGGAAACGCGATTGCAGATGCTATGGAAGCGTATGGCGTTAAGAATTTCTCTAAAAAGACTGACTTTGCCGTGACAAATGGTGGAGGTATTCGTGCCTCTATCGCAAAAGGTAAGGTGACACGCTATGATTTAATCTCAGTATTACCATTTGGAAATACGATTGCGCAAATTGATGTAAAAGGTTCAGACGTCTGGACAGCTTTCGAACATAGTTTAGGTGCACCAACAACACAAAAAGACGGTAAGACAGTATTAACAGCGAATGGCGGTTTACTACATATCTCTGATTCAATTCGTGTTTACTATGATATGAATAAACCGTCTGGCAAACGAATTAACGCTATTCAAATTTTAAATAAAGAGACAGGTAAGTTTGAAAATATTGATTTAAAACGTGTATATCATGTAACGATGAATGACTTCACAGCATCAGGTGGCGACGGATATAGTATGTTCGGTGGCCCTAGAGAAGAAGGTATTTCATTAGATCAAGTACTAGCAAGTTATTTAAAAACAGCTAACATAGCTAAGTATGATACGACAGAACCACAACGTATGTTATTAGGTAAACCAGCAGTAAGTGAACAACCAGCTAAAGGACAACAAGGTAGCAAAGGTAGTGAGTCTGGTAAAGATGTACAACCAATTGGTGACGACAAAGCGATGAATCCAGCGAAACAACCAGCGACAGGTAAAGTTGTATTGTTACCAACGCATAGAGGAACTGTTAGTAGCGGTACAGAAGGTTCTGGTCGCACATTAGAAGGAGCTACTGTATCAAGCAAGAGTGGGAACCAATTGGTTAGAATGTCAGTGCCTAAAGGTAGCGCGCATGAGAAACAGTTACCAAAAACTGGAACTAATCAAAGCTCAAGCCCAGCAGCGATGTTTGTATTAGTAGCAGGTATAGGTTTAATCGCGACTGTACGACGTAGAAAAGCTAGTTAAAATATATTGAAAACAATACTACTGTATTTCTTAAATAAGAGGTACGGTAGTGTTTTTTTATGGAAAAAAGCTATAAACGTTGATAAACATGGGATATAAAAACGGGGATAAGTAATAAGACATCAAGGTGTTTATCCACAGAAATGGGGATAGTTATCCAGAATTGTGTACAATTTAAAGAGAAATACCCACAATGTCCACAGAGTTATCCACAAATACACAAGTTATACACTAAAAATTGGGCATAAATGTCAGGAAAATATCAAAAACTGCAAAAAATATTGGTATAATAAGAGGGAACAGTGTGAACAAGTTAATAACTTGTGGATAACTGGAAAGTTGATAACAATTTGGAGGACCAAACGACATGAAAATCACCATTTTAGCTGTAGGGAAACTAAAAGAGAAATATTGGAAGCAAGCCATAG
>NZ_JACYHC010000592.1:0-2784 GCF_017152085.1 Staphylococcus sp. EG-SA-2 | reverse complement strand
AATATATTGGTGTATGACAGTTAATGGAGGGAACGAAATGAAAGCTTTATTACTTAAAACAAGTGTATGGCTCGTTTTGCTTTTTAGTGTGATGGGATTATGGCAAGTCTCGAACGCGGCTGAGCAGCATACACCAATGAAAGCACATGCAGTAACAACGATAGACAAAGCAACAACAGATAGGCAACAAGTACCGCCAACAAAGGAAGCGGCTCATCATTATGGTGAAGAAGCGGCAACCAACGTATCAGCATCAGCGCAGGGAACAGCTGATGATACAAACAACAAAGTAACATCCAACGCACCAACTAACAAACCAACTACAGCAGTTTCAACAACAGGAAACAAAAGACACGATGTAGATGCACAACAAGCCTCAACACAAAAACCAACTCACACAGCAACATTCAAATTATCAAATGCTAAAACAGCATCACTTTCACCACGAATGTTTGCTGCTAATGTACCACAAACAACAACACATAAAATATTACATACAAATGATATCCATGGCCGACTAGCCGAAGAAAAAGGGCGTGTCATCGGTATGGCTAAATTAAAAACAGTAAAAGAACAAGAAAAGCCTGATTTAATGTTAGACGCAGGAGACGCCTTCCAAGGTTTACCACTTTCAAATCAATCTAAAGGTGAAGAAATGGCTAAAGCAATGAATGCAGTAGGTTATGATGCTATGGCAGTCGGTAACCATGAATTTGACTTTGGATACGATCAGTTGAAAAAGTTAGAGGGTATGTTAGACTTCCCGATGCTAAGTACTAACGTTTATAAAGATGGAAAACGCGCGTTTAAGCCTTCAACGATTGTAACGAAAAATGGTATTCGTTATGGAATTATTGGCGTAACGACACCAGAAACAAAGACGAAAACAAGACCTGAAGGCATTAAAGGTGTTGAATTTAGAGATCCATTACAAAGTGTGACAGCGGAAATGATGCGTATTTATAAAGATGTAGATACATTTGTTGTTATATCTCATTTAGGTATTGATCCTTCAACACAAGAAACATGGCGTGGCGATTACTTAGTGAAACAATTAAGTCAAAATCCACAATTGAAGAAACGTATTACAGTGATTGACGGTCATTCACATACCGTACTTCAAAATGGTCAAATTTATAACAATGATGCATTAGTACAAACAGGTACAGCACTTGCGAATATCGGTAAGATTACATTTAATTATCGCAATGGAGAAGTATCGAATATTAAGCCGTCATTGATTAATGTTAAAGACGTTGAAAATGTAACACCGAACAAAGCATTAGCTGAACAAATTAATCAAGCTGATCAAACATTTAGAGCACAAACAGCAGAGGTTATTATTCCAAATAATACGATTGATTTCAAAGGAGAAAGAGATGACGTTAGAACGCGTGAAACAAATTTAGGAAACGCGATTGCAGATGCTATGGAAGCATATGGCGTTAAGAATTTCTCTAAAAAGACTGACTTTGCCGTGACAAATGGTGGAGGTATTCGTGCCTCTATCGCAAAAGGTAAGGTGACACGCTATGATTTAATCTCAGTATTACCATTTGGAAATACGATTGCGCAAATTGATGTAAAAGGTTCAGACGTCTGGACGGCTTTCGAACATAGTTTAGGTGCACCAACAACACAAAAAGACGGTAAGACAGTGTTAACAGCGAATGGCGGTTTATTACATATCTCTGATTCAATTCGTGTTTACTATGATATGAATAAACCGTCTGGCAAACGAATTAATGCTATTCAAATTTTAAATAAAGAGACAGGTAAGTTTGAAAGTATTGATTTAAAACGTGTATATCATGTAACGATGAATGACTTCACAGCATCAGGTGGAGACGGATATAGTATGTTCGGTGGCCCTAGAGAAGAAGGTATTTCATTAGATCAAGTACTAGCAAGTTATTTAAAAACAGCTAACTTAGCTAAGTATGATATGACAGAACCACAACGTATGTTATTAGGTAAACCAGTAGCAAGTGAACAACCAGCTAAAGGACAACAAGGTAGCAAAGGTAGTGAGTCTGGTAAAGATACACAACCAATTGGTAAAGAGAAAGTGATGAATCCAGCGAAACAACCAGCGACAGGTAAAGTTGTGTTGTTACCAGCGCATAGAGGAACTGTTAGTAGCGGTACAGAAGGTTCTGATCGCGCATTAGAAGGAACTGCTGTATCAAGTAAGAGTGGGAAACAATTGGCTAACATGTCAGCGCCTAAAGGTAGCGCACATGAGAAACAGTTACCAAAAACTGGAACTGATCAAAGTTCAAGCCCAGCAGTGATGTTTGTATTAGTAACAGGTATAGGTTTAATCGCGACTGTACGACGTAGAAAAGCTAGCTAAAATATATTGAAAACAATACTACTGTATTTCTTAAATAAGAGGTACGGTAGTGTTTTTTTATGGAAAAAAGCTATAACCGTTGATAAATATGGGATATAAAAACGGGGATAAGTAATAAGACATCAAGGTATTTATCCACAGAAATGGGGATAGTTATCCAGAATTGTGTACAATTTAAAGAGAAATACCCACAATGCCCACAGAGTTATCCACAAATACACAAGTTATACACTGAAAATTGGGCATGAATGTCAGAAAAATATCAAAAACTGCAAAAAAACTTGGTATAATAAGAGGGAAAAGTGTGAACAAGTTAATAACTTGTGGATAACTGGAAAGTTGATAACAATTTGGAGGACCAAACGACATGAAAATCACCATTTTAGCTGTAGGGAAACTAAAAGAGAAATATTGGAAGCAAGCCATAG
>NZ_JACYHC010000591.1:0-2791 GCF_017152085.1 Staphylococcus sp. EG-SA-2 | reverse complement strand
AGTTGAATGAGATGTGTTTGTGCACCACCATTGTCTGCTTTAGTAATACAATATATAATTTTCAACTGTTACAAACCCCTTTAATGCTATACTTTCAATTTCTTAACATGGCTATCTCATCAGATGAATAGTATTTATAGCCATGCAAATCAATGATGGCACATATTTCTTAATGCCATTTGATACTGTCTCAAGGGATTCCTCGTTATACTGTAACAATTGGTCACAATCTTTAAAATATAACTTTTATTTGAACTTATTAAGTAAATTAAGACTACCTTGAGCCTTCCCCTGTAATAACAACCATCAATGTTCTAATTGATATATATAGTTCCATCATTAAACTACCTTTATGTATATATTTCATGTCATATTTCAGTTTTTGTTGCGGTGTTAAGTCATATCCACCTTGAATTTGCGCAAGTCCTGTTAACCCTGGTGTAACAAGACATCTTTGCTCGAAACCTATCACTTCTGAACTAAATAATTCTACAAATTCCGGACGTTCCGGGCGTGGTCCAATAAAACTCATTTCCCCTTTAACAACATTAATTAGTTGTGGTAATTCATCAATGCGTGTTTTACGAATAAACTTCCCGACATTTGTTATACGATCATCATCTTTATCAGCCCATTGCGCACCATTTTTCTCTGCGTTTTTACACATCGAACGTAATTTGTATATTTTAATTAATTTACCCATCTTCCCAACTCTAACCTGACTATAAATAGGGTTTCCTGGCGAATCTATGACGATAGCAATGGCGAATATGAACATAATCGGAAATGTTAAAAATAATAAAACGATACTTAATACTAAGTCAATCGCACGTTTAATTGGGTAATAGCCTTTTCTCACTTCTTCGAGTGCATCTAATTTTCTTTGATAGGCATAACCCTTATTATTATGGACAGCTTCAATGTCATTTTCACGACATTTCCACTTCTTTAGCTGTAACTTCTTCAATATTATCTACCTCAAAATTAAAGTAATCCTTTAAACCTGTTTCTACTGTATATTTAGGAACAAATCCTAATGCCTTTAAGTTAGAAATATCTGCATAAGAATGCTTAATATCTCCTTTTCGTGCTTCTTTAAATTCATGCTCGACTGATTTTCCATATAATTCACCAATAATACGATAAACCTCTAATAAATTAGTAAAAGTGCCTGTACCAATGTTATAACCGTGTCCAATTGCATCTTTGTGTTCCATAATTAAGCGTACAGATTGAACAACATCATATACATATACAAAATCTCTAGTTTGCAGTCCGTCACCAAAAAATGTAAATGGCTTGTTATGCTCAAATGAATCGAACATCTTTGAAATAACACCTGAATATTGTGACTTAGGATCCTGTCTTGGCCCAAATACATTAAAAAATTTAACAACCGCTGTTGGTATGTTATATAACGAGCAATAATTTAATGTCGTCCGTTCGCCGTAATATTTATCTATTGCATATGGTGATAATGGTAAGATTAATGATTGATCACTTTTAGGCAAATCAGGAAGATCACCATAAACAGCTGCTGACGAAGCAAAGATAAAACGTTTTATATGACTATTATATTTTTTAATGATTTCTAACAATCTTAATGTTGCTACGACGTTTATTTCTTGAGATAAGATAGGTTTCTCAACCGACTCAGCAACACTAACTAATGCTGCTAAATGAATAACATAATCAAATTGATATGTCTTCATGATTTGTTCAACTGCATCATATTCACGAATATCTAATTCAAACACATGATCGTCAGCCAAACTTTTAATATTTTCTCGTTTACCTGTTCTATAGTTATCTAGAACATAAACATCATAATCTTGTTGTAAATCATCTACTAAATGCGACCCAATAAAACCAGCCCCACCAGTTATCAAAACTCTTTCCAAATCTTCCACCTCATTTATACATTAAAAATATATCATAAAAACATAAAGTATTGTAAGCTTTTTATCGATATTTTTTATTTATAAAAATAAAATGAGATAACTTTGTGAATTTTTATTGAGATAAATTAGATAGTGGTGTTTTTGTGATGTTTTATAATATCTTGGGTGTGTTAATACTAGTAATGCTTTCAACTGATGCATTAGACTGTGACATCATAACTCATTTAAGAACTTCGCTTATTAATTTTCTACCAATACAATCCCTTCTAAGTGCACTAAAAAATCCTTACTGCTAAGTGATTAAACTTAACAATAAGGATTTATTTATCGCTAATGCATGATTATTAACGGAATCTCATACCACCATCTACAATAATTGTTTGTCCAGTAATGTAATCAGAGTCTTTACCAGCTAAGAAGCTCACTACATTTGAAACATCTTCTGGTTGAGAAACTCTGCCCAAAGCAATCTGACTTGTAAATTGTTCCCAACCCCATGCTTCAGGTTTACCTGCTTCTTCGGCTGTTGCCACTGCGATACTTTCCATCATTGGTGTTTGAACGATACCAGGTGCGAATGCATTCACAGTAATACCTTCAGACGCTAAATCTTGTGCGGCTACTTGTGTTAAACCTCGCACTGCGAATTTTGTACTGCAATATAAAGACAAGCCTGGGTTACCCTCAACGCCTGCTTGAGATGTTGCATTGATAATTTTACCGCCATGATTGAATTTTTTAAATTGTTCATGTGCGGCTTGAATACCCCATAGCACACCTGCAACGTTCACGCCATATACTGTTTTAAACTGTTCTTCAGTAATTGTATCGATTGGTGTTGTTGGTCCAAGGCCGGCATTGTTAACCATGACATGGAAATCGCCAAATTG
>NZ_JACYHC010000590.1:0-2796 GCF_017152085.1 Staphylococcus sp. EG-SA-2 | reverse complement strand
ATTTTATGTATAACACTCTGCCTATTTTACCTTTTAATTACATTACCCCAAACGATTAAACAATATGTAATGATACTATAATTGCGTCAGGAGTATCCGCTTGTTAAATGTGCATAGCTTATATTTAGCTGTTTAACATGCCACATAATGATTCGAATTATTGTTTTAATTAAACCTTTTTCACATATGTATAAATTTTATAGAGCGCATGCTTAATATTTTCATTTGATTCAAAGGCAAAAGATAGCCTTATACTCTTTTCTTTACTGCCATAAATGTAACCCGGATTGATTAATATTTTTTCTTTACTTAACAATTCGTAAAATAAATATTTAATATCTATATCTATTTTAAAGACTAACCATACAAAATAACCTCCACTTGGAACCTCCCAATGTGCTATATCCTTAAATAAATTATTGAGGATGTTTAACATAAAGTCTCGTTTATCTTTTAAAACATACCTTAACTTTACTAAGTGTTTATCATAAGACTTATTTTTCAACATCTCATATACAACCATTTGTGACAAAATACTGGATCCATAGTCAATTTGCATTCTTACATCTGCCAATTGCTCTATTATTTTTTCAGAAGCAACAATCCAACCTATTCTTATTGCTGGTGCAATCGTTTTTGAAAAACTGCTTATATGTATAACTTTTCCCAATTTATCATAAGTTTTGATAGCAGGAGTTGGATCGCTAAAGAAAATATCTCTAAAGATATCATCTTCAATGATAGGAATATTATGTCTTTCGCTATAAGTAATTATATTTTTCTTTTGCTCATTCGTTAAAGAACGACCTGTCGGGTTATTAAACCTAGGTTCTATATAAATCGCTTTATTTTTAAAATTAATAAATCTATCAATGATGGTATTAATTTCATTAATTTGATTATAAGGAACATCAATATGTCTAAAATTCAATTGCTCAAAAACATTTGTAGAGTGAATATATGATGGTGTATTCGAAATTATTATGGCATCTTGACCTAAAAACCCAATAGATAAAAGTTGAATGGCATGTAAAGCGCCTGAAGTGATCATTACATTTTCTCTACCTACATTTATACCTTGCTTTGACATTCGTTCAACGATAATATCTCTTAACTTGATATAACCATAGCCATTATTATAACCAAAAGATAAGTCTTCAATATGACTGGCTGTATTAGACATGGCTTTTTTCAATTGAATATGTGGCATTAACGATATACCCAATTCACCTTTACTTATATGTATATACGAATCATCTGTCTCAATTTTATTAATTAATTGCACCGTATACTGACTTCTTTGTTGAGAGGACCATAACATCATTTCAGACCACTTATTTGTAATATGTGCTTCATTCAAATAGTCATTAACATATGTTCCACTCCCCACTTTAGTATAGATAAATCCTTCAGCCTCTAATAACTCAATACTTTTAATAATCGTCACTCTATTTACGTTGTATTGTATCGCCAACTGCCTCTGTGGAGGTATCTTCATTCCATAAAACCAATCCCCTGTGATTATTTTATCTCTTATGTCACTAGCAATATCTTAATATTTAGCCATCTTCTCCCTCCCTTTTAAAATTGGATAGGTAAATCCATTCAAAATTGGTTGTACTCATTTTAAATCATATTTTTTAATATAGAAACACATAATTAAAGGAGTGATGATATTAATGAATAAACTTCGAGACACTACTTTTCTATCATATTTATTTACTATCATATTGTGGGGATCTGCATTTCCAATGATAAAGATTGCGTTAAATGATTTTAGTGCAGAATCATTGTCGGCATTTCGTTTAATTTTAGCAACAATAATTCTCTTGCCGTTCGTAATTATAAAGAAATTGCCTACCCCTGAACTAAGAGATATCCCTGTTATTTTTATTTTAGGATTTTGTGGATTTGTGATATATCACACAGCTTTAAATTTTGGTGAAACTTTGATTAGTGCAGGTATATCTGGAATTCTAGTCTCTACAACGCCTATTTTTTCTAGTGCTTTAGCTTATATATTTTTAAAAGAGCATTTTTCAAAATGGAATTGGTTAAGTTCACTCGTCGCATTTATAGGAATATCCATTATTTCAATAAGTAAAGATGATTACACAACTATTAATGTATTAGGTGTTTTTATTATTTTACTTGCATCTTTTAGTGAAAGTTTGTATTTTACTTTCCAGAAAAAATACATAGAAAAATACGGCTTCATCGCTTTCACACTATATACAATAATGGCAAGCTCACCATTTATGCTTATTTTTATTCCTGAAATCATCAACGATATACACGGCGCCACTTTTACATCAATAGTATCGGTACTTTATTTAGCTATATTCCCTACTATAATTCCATACGTTTTGCTTGCTTATATTGTGAAGTCAGTTGGTGTCTCTGATGCAACAATGTCTCTTTATTTAACACCTATCGTTTCTTTATTATTATCTTATCTGTTATTAGACGAGCTACCAACAACCCTTGCTATTATAGGCGGAATTATCACTCTACTAGGCGTTAGTTTAAGTAACTTCTTTCAAAATACATAATTATTCCAAGTCCCGCACCTCAGAATCCAAAAACATTCGAGTGATAAAATTTTAAAAATCAAAAATATAAAAATGATCTAATTTCGTCAAATTTACCAATATAAATACTAATATTTACAATTCACAAAGGGGTATAGTCTGAGTGTATTCTAATACGAAAGGACTTGGTGGATATGTATTACAGTTATGGAAATTATGAAGCATTTGCGCGCCCTAAAAAACCTGAAAATGTAGAAAACAAATC
>NZ_JACYHC010000589.1:0-2797 GCF_017152085.1 Staphylococcus sp. EG-SA-2 | reverse complement strand
GGCAGACAAATACAAAAAATTCTAGTAGAAATGAAATAATACTTTCTAACAACAAAGCGCTATGTTGAATAGTGCTTGTTATGGAAATATATGGAAGTTAAGCGACGTACTGTTGCTTAGCTTCTTTTTTTGAGGGGAAAAGTTACAAAACTCACACAAACAGTCGCACCACGCATTATCTTTTGCTTAAATAGCTTAATCATATTTTATGAATAGTTAAAAACAGGTTAATGTGAATATCCGAATACAGCTCCTATAATATGGGTGTATGGTTCAAATTACGTAATAAAACAATCTAATTATAATAGATTGGAGCATACAACTATGAAAATGAAAAATATTGCAAAAATAAGTTTGTTATTAGGAATATTAGCAACAGGTGTAAACACTACAACGGAAAAACCAGTTCATGCCGAAAAGAAACCTATTGTAATAAGTGAAAATAGCAAAAAATTAAAAGCTTATTATACTCAACCTAGTATTGAATATAAAAATGTGACAGGTTATATCAGTTTCATTCAACCAAGTATTAAATTTATGAATATCATAGATGGTAATTCTGTTAATAACCTTGCTTTAATTGGCAAAGATAAGCAACATTATCATACGGGTGTACATCGTAATCTTAATATATTTTACGTTAATGAGGATAAGAGATTTGAAGGTGCAAAGTACTCTATTGGGGGTATCACTAGTGCAAACGATAAAGCTGTCGACCTAATAGCAGAAGCAAGAGTTATTAAAGCAGATCATATTGGTGAATATGATTATGACTTTTTCCCATTTAAAATAGATAAAGAAGCGATGTCATTGAAAGAGATTGATTTTAAATTAAGAAAATACCTTATTGATAATTATGGTCTTTACGGTGAAATGAGTACAGGGAAAATTACCGTCAAAAAGAAATACTATGGAAAGTATACATTTGAATTGGATAAAAAGTTACAAGAAGACCGTATGTCCGATGTTATCAATGTCACAGATATTGATAGAATTGAAATCAAAGTTAGAAAAGCTTAATACACATACTTGACGACGAAATAATTTGAAATTGAAATAGAGAGGTTAAGTGACGATCAAACGTTGCTTAACTTCTTTTTAATGCTTAAAAATCATTTCAAAGGCACATAGAAACGCTATATTAACCTCATAATCACTCATTATTTTTTGCTTAAATTACTTAATAATACTTCAATAATTGTTAAAAAGGGTTTAATGTGATTATCTTAGAACGCCATCTATAATGATGTTGTATGATTCAAATTACGTAAAAAGACAATCGAATATAATATAGATTGGAGTATACAATTATGAATATGAAAACAATTGCTAAAACCAGTTTAGCACTAGGGCTTTTAACAACAGGCGCAATTACAGTAACGACGCAATCGGTCAAAGCAGAAAAAATACAATCAACTAAAGTTGACAAAGTACCAACGCTTAAAGCAGAGCGATTAGCAATGATAAACATAACAGCAGGTGCAAATTCAGCGACAACACAAGCAGCTAACACAAGACAAGAACGCACGCCTAAACTCGAAAAGGCACCAAATACTAATGAGGAAAAAACCTCAGCTTCCAAAATAGAAAAAATATCACAACCTAAACAAGAAGAGCAGAAATCGCTTAATATATCAGCAACGCCAGCGCCTAAACAAGAACAATCACAAACGACAACCGAATCCACAACGCCGAAAACTAAAGTGACAACACCTCCATCAACAAACACGCCACAACCAATGCAATCTACTAAATCAGACACACCACAATCTCCAACCATAAAACAAGCACAAACAGATATGACTCCTAAATATGAAGATTTAAGAGCGTATTACACGAAACCGAGTTTTGAATTTGAAAAGCAGTTTGGATTTTTGCTCAAACCATGGACGACGGTTAGGTTTATGAATGTTATTCCAAATAGGTTCATCTATAAAATAGCTTTAGTTGGAAAAGATGAGAAAAAATATAAAGATGGACCTTACGATAATATCGATGTATTTATCGTTTTAGAAGACAATAAATATCAATTAAAAAAATATTCTGTCGGTGGCATCACGAAGACTAATAGTAAAAAAGTTGATCACAAAGCAGAATTAAGCGTTACTAAAAAAGATAATCAAGGTATGATTTCACGCGATGTTTCAGAATACATGATTACTAAGGAAGAGATTTCCTTGAAAGAGCTTGATTTTAAATTGAGAAAACAACTTATTGAAAAACATAATCTTTACGGTAACATGGGTTCAGGAACAATCGTTATTAAAATGAAAAACGGTGGGAAGTATACGTTTGAATTACACAAAAAACTGCAAGAGCATCGTATGGCAGATGTCATAGAAGGTACAAACATTGATAAAATTGAAGTGAATATAAAATAATCATGACGTTCTCTAAATAGAAGCTGACATCGGTAAAACAAGAAGTTAAGTGACAACGGTTTACATGTTGCTTAGCTTCTTTTATTATGCGTAATGATGTAAAAGACGAATATTCATTTGTTTGTAAAAGTGGCATTTCTATGTCTTAAAAGTGACGAATCCTCAAATGTGCCAAGTGTTGAATCACATCAAAATCAGTTTTATTTAACGAACATTATGGATTTCTTAATTTACTTAACGATGATTCAAATATAGTTAAACAAGGTTTAATGTGAATGGAGCAATACGCCATCTATAATAAAGCTGTATGATTCAATGAATGTAATCGAACAAATCTAATAATTACGAATGGAGCATACAACTATGAAAATAACAACAATTGCTAAAACAAGTTTAGCACTAGGCCTTTTAACAAC
>NZ_JACYHC010000588.1:0-16982 GCF_017152085.1 Staphylococcus sp. EG-SA-2 | reverse complement strand
ACAATTACTTATTGATTTTTTATCAAATAATAATTTGATGCGTATCCCGCAAGTTGTTGATTTTAAAGTTGAAAAGTGACGGATATATGAAAAACTTACTTGATTTTAATCGGGTAAGTTTTTGTTTTTGTTTAAACTAACCACTCTTAAACGTCAATATACTTTAAGAAAAATGTTGATTTTACAAAAAATGAGGCTTATATTTTATATAACTTAATATTATGAAGTGATTAATTTGGAAACAATTAAACAAGAAGTAAGAGAATCTATTGTTAAAGGAATTATCGCGGGATATAAGGACTATGTTAATGAGAGAAATGAAGTCAAGAAACGTATGGTGATTAGTGATGCCTATGCCTTTACTAAATCTAATCATATTGAAAGTCAAGTTGCTAAGCATTTGGAAAATTTTGTTAAGTATATTAAAGAAAATGCTGGACCATCATGGAAGTATTTAAAGTTTATATTTAATAAAGATGAAGAGAAAAATAATATCATGTTTATATTGAAAAATGAAGATTACTTTGATGAAAAAAATGTAAGCGTAGGGAAGAGTTTAGTTGCTGATAAAAATCCAAAAAGTAAAAACTACCTAGAGGTACTTATGGCTAAGAATAGGGACATTAATTTTGGTACTGTTGGAGAAGATTTTGAAATTGGGCATCAAATGACTGCAGATAGTATATTATTTAATATAAAAGAAGGCAGTAATAGAGATATTAATTCTTATTTTTTAATTATTACATATCGTATTGATAAAGAATCAAAGCAATTAGCTGCAATCAAACAATGGTTACCAAATCCAGAAACAAATTCTGCAATTATGGTTGATGATTTGACAGAGTTAATAGAAAAAGTAATAGTAGAAAGAGAAGATTATCATATTGACGAAGAAGAGTTAGAAGTACTTAAAAACGATGGAGAGTTAGAACTCATAGATGTGGAACATGCATTTGGTATCAGTATCGATGAAGGTAACGATATGATTGAAAGTGAAAGGTGAAGTTAATGTTTATTGGCAAGAATTTAGAATACGTGAGAAAGCTTAATGCTCTAAGTAGAAAAGAATTATCAGAAAAAATAAATGTGAGTGAACAAGCAATTTGGCAATATGAAACAAAAAATATGATGCCAGAAATTAGTAAAATTTATGATATGACATCTATTTTTAATGTTAAATCTAGCTACTTTATTAGCGAGCAGCCCGAAGAGCTCCTAATAAATTCTGTCGATAAACATAGTATAGCTTTTAGAGCAAAAAATTATAAAGTATCTACGAAACTATTAAATAAGCAATATTATCAAGCAATGTATTTATCTAATTTAACTAGCTACTTATTTTCTTTTGTAACGATACCGGATAATATTATTTTATCTTTAATAAATAATTTAGATGAATTGTTGAATGGCAATTTAGAATCACTAAATAAAAAAGAAAGCATAAAAGAAATTGCTAAAGTTGTGAGGGCTAAAATTCTTCAAGATGAAAGCAACGAAGCACTATTATTTATGCTTGAAAAAGCGGGTATAGTTATATACGAAAAGCGAATTAATGATAGCATAGACGCATATAGTTTTTGGAGTAAAGATCAGACACCTTTTATTATACTGGGTACAAATAGGGGGGTAGCAGTTAGAAGGAATTTTGATCTTGCACATGAGCTGGGACATCTCGTTCTACATCGTCATATTCAATTCGACTTATTATCTCCTGAAGAATATAAGACAATTGAACATGAGGCAGATATTTTCGCCTCTGAATTTTTACTACCTGAAGAAGCGTTTAAAAAAGACTTTGATCAAATGACCAAAAAATCAAATCCTGATTATTTAGCTGTATTGAAAGAAAAATGGTATGTTTCTATACAAGCAATTGCAATGAGAGCTTATTATCTAGGCCTAATGTCTAGTACTCAGTACAGATATTTTTGGGCATCATTAAATAAAAAAGGCTATAAAAGTAAAGAGCCTTTAGACGACGTGATTGAAATGTCACGTCCTGTCAAAATGAATAGTTTATTAAAGTTGTATTTTGATAGAAATATACTGACACCACAAAAATTATTGAATTATTTAAAAGTTGATGAAACATTTTTGAATCATCTAGCAGGTATTAATTTAAAACTCTTTAAGGATTATGTTAATGAAAATAGAGAATATAATATAACGAATCTATATAAATAAGGCACCAATATTTAAAACTCGAGCTGAAAAGATCATCATTTCAGTTCGAGTTTTTTTGTGTAACATCTGTTGATAGGTAGCGACAAGGACCTTTTAATGTTGTGTTTTGTGCGATATAACAAGCTTTTTAGGCTATTAAAGAATATTCAGAATTAAATATAAAATTATGAATAAATTATGTCATTGAAAAAATTATGATTATAAAATCATTCTAAAAACACCGAAATAACAATGATTTCATGAAAACATTTATTTTAAAATTTGATATTTGTTCAAATAATATTCGAAATTAAACTTTTTTGCATAGAATTTTCTTTATATCCTGAGAGACATGTACTATAATGTTTGTGAAATAATTCACAAAGTATAAAGGAGTGGTTGTATATGTTAACTATACCTGAAAAAGAAAATCGTGGATCGAAAGAACAAGAAGTGGCAATTATGATTGATGCTCTAGCTGACAAAGGGAAAAAAGCATTAGAAGCATTATCTAAAAAGTCACAAGAAGAAATTGATCATATTGTTCATCAAATGAGCTTAGCAGCTGTTGATCAACATATGGTGCTAGCAAAATTAGCACATGAAGAAACTGGAAGAGGTATATACGAAGATAAAGCGATTAAAAATTTATACGCTTCTGAATATATATGGAATTCAATAAAAGACAATAAGACAGTAGGGATTATTGGTGAAGATAAAGAAAAAGGATTAACGTATGTAGCGGAACCAATTGGTGTTATTTGTGGTGTTACGCCAACAACAAATCCTACGTCGACAACTATTTTTAAAGCGATGATTGCAATTAAGACAGGAAATCCAATCATTTTTGCATTCCATCCAAGTGCACAAGAATCGTCGAAGCGTGCAGCAGAAGTTGTATTAGAAGCGGCAATGAAGGCAGGTGCACCTAAAGATATTATTCAGTGGATTGAAGTGCCTTCTATCGAAGCAACAAAACAATTAATGAATCACAAAGGTATTGCATTAGTTCTAGCAACAGGTGGTTCGGGCATGGTTAAGTCTGCATATTCAACTGGCAAACCGGCATTAGGTGTGGGACCAGGTAACGTGCCGTCTTACATTGAAAAAACAGCACACATTAAACGTGCAGTAAATGATATCATTGGTTCAAAAACATTTGATAATGGTATGATTTGTGCTTCTGAACAAGTTGTAGTCATTGATAAAGAAATTTATAAAGATGTTACTAATGAATTTAAAGCACATCAAGCATACTTTGTTAAAAAAGATGAATTACAACGCTTAGAAAATGCAATTATGAATGAACAAAAAACAGGTATTAAGCCTGATATTGTCGGTAAATCTGCAGTTGAAATAGCTGAATTAGCAGGTATACCTGTCCCCGAAAATACAAAACTTATCATAGCCGAAATTAGCGGTGTAGGTTCAGACTATCCGTTATCTCGTGAAAAATTATCTCCAGTATTAGCCTTAGTAAAAGCCCAATCTACAAAACAAGCATTTCAAATTTGTGAAGACACACTACATTTTGGTGGATTAGGACACACAGCCGTTATCCATACAGAAGATGAAACATTACAAAAAGATTTTGGACTAAGAATGAAAGCTTGTCGTGTACTTGTAAATACACCATCAGCGGTTGGAGGTATTGGTGATATGTATAACGAATTGATTCCGTCTTTAACATTAGGTTGTGGTTCGTACGGTAGAAACTCAATTTCACATAATGTTAGTGCGACAGATTTATTAAACATTAAAACGATTGCTAAACGACGTAATAATACTCAAATTTTCAAGGTGCCTGCTCAAATTTATTTTGAAGAAAATGCAATCATGAGTCTAACAACAATGGACAAGATTGAAAAAGTGATGATTGTCTGTGACCCTGGTATGGTAGAATTCGGTTATACAAAAACAGTTGAGAATGTATTAAGACAAAGAACGGAACAGCCTCAAATTAAAATATTTAGCGAAGTCGAACCGAACCCATCAACTAATACAGTATATAAAGGTCTGGAAATGATGGTTGATTTCCAACCAGATACAATCATTGCACTTGGTGGTGGTTCAGCGATGGATGCTGCAAAAGCAATGTGGATGTTCTTTGAACACCCTGAGACATCATTCTTCGGTGCTAAACAAAAGTTCCTAGACATCGGTAAACGTACTTATAAAATAGGCATGCCTGAAAATGCGACGTTCATTTGTATCCCTACGACATCAGGTACAGGTTCAGAAGTAACACCATTTGCAGTTATCACAGATAGTGAAACAAATGTAAAATATCCGTTGGCTGATTTTGCTTTAACACCTGACGTTGCAATTATTGACCCTCAATTTGTGATGAGTGTGCCAAAAAGCGTTACAGCAGATACAGGAATGGATGTACTAACGCATGCAATGGAATCATATGTATCTGTAATGGCTTCAGACTATACAAGAGGTTTGAGTCTACAAGCGATTAAATTGACGTTCGAATATTTAAAATCATCTGTTGAAAAGGGTGATAAAGTTTCAAGAGAGAAAATGCATAACGCATCAACTTTGGCTGGTATGGCATTTGCAAATGCATTCTTAGGCATTGCACACTCAATTGCACATAAAATTGGTGGCGAATATGGTATTCCGCATGGTAGAGCGAATGCGATATTACTACCGCATATTATCCGTTATAATGCCAAAGACCCGCAAAAACATGCATTATTCCCTAAATATGAGTTCTTCAGAGCAGATACAGATTATGCAGATATTGCCAAATTCTTAGGATTAAAAGGGAATACGACAGAAGCACTCGTAGAATCATTAGCTAAAGCTGTCTACGAATTAGGTCAATCAGTCGGAATTGAAATGAATTTGAAATCACAAGGTGTGTCTGAAGAAGAATTAAATGAATCAATTGATAGAATGGCAGAGCTCGCATTTGAAGATCAATGTACAACTGCTAATCCTAAAGAAGCACTAATCAGTGAAATCAAAGATATCATTCAAACATCATATGATTATAAGCAATAATCTATCTGATAATAATCATATAACTCACCTGAAATTACAAAAGTAAAAAATGCCACATAAACTTTAAGTCGATAATCATTTTACGGTTATCGGCTTTTATTTATTGCCAAATCTTCAGAGATACAAACTAGACAATCATTTTTTTAAATAAAGAAAATATTAAGATTGATACTCATTTCGCAAACTATTACTACTTTAGAGTATAATTATTTTTAATTTCATATAAATGAATATGCGTAAATAATGCGGTTTAAAAGTAATTAATTGTTTAAACGATATGTAATATGTAAATACTATATATATAATACCAATTTTAATGAAAATTTTTAAGGGAGGTAAATAATGGAAAGTACATTAGAATTAACAAAAATTAAAGAAGTATTACAAAAAAACTTGAAGATTTTAATTATTTTACCGCTATTATTTTTAATTATTAGCGCTATTGTTACATTTTTCGTCTTATCACCTAAATATCAAGCTAATACTCAAATCTTAGTGAATCAAACTAAGGGTGACAATCCTCAGTTTATGGCACAAGAGGTTCAAAGTAATATTCAACTTGTAAATACGTATAAAGAAATTGTTAAAAGTCCTAGAATTTTAGATGAGGTGTCAAAGGACTTAAATGATAAGTATTCACCATCTAAATTGTCGAGTATGTTGACAATTACAAACCAAGAAAATACGCAACTTATCAACATCCAAGTTAAAAGTGGTCATAAACAAGATTCGGAAAAAATTGCGAATAGCTTCGCTAAAGTTACAAGTAAACAAATTCCGAAGATTATGAGTGTGGATAACGTATCAATTTTATCTAAAGCAGACGGTACAGCAGTTAAAGTCGCACCAAAAACTGTAGTGAATCTAATCGGTGCATTCTTTTTAGGATTAGTTGTCGCGCTTATATATATCTTCTTCAAAGTAATTTTCGATAAGCGAATTAAAGATGAAGAAGATGTAGAGAAAGAATTAGGATTGCCTGTATTGGGTTCAATTCAAAAATTTAATTAAGGATGGTTGCTACTTATGTCAAAAAAGGAAAATACGACAACAACACTATTTGTATATGAAAAACCAAAATCAACAATTAGTGAAAAGTTTCGAGGTATACGTTCAAACATCATGTTTTCAAAAGCAAATGGTGAAGTAAAGCGCTTATTGGTTACTTCTGAAAAGCCTGGTGCAGGTAAAAGTACAGTTGTATCGAATGTAGCGATTACTTATGCACAAGCAGGCTATAAGACATTAGTTATTGATGGCGATATGCGTAAGCCAACACAAAACTATATTTTTAATGAGCAAAATAATAATGGACTATCAAGCTTAATCATTGGTCGAACGACTATGTCAGAAGCAATTACGTCGACAGAAATTGAAAATTTAGATTTGCTAACAGCTGGCCCTGTACCTCCAAATCCATCTGAGTTAATTGGGTCTGAAAGGTTCAAAGAATTAGTTGATCTGTTTAATAAACGTTACGACATTATTATTGTCGATACACCGCCAGTTAATACTGTGACTGATGCACAACTATATGCGCGTGCTATTAAAGATAGTCTGTTAGTAATTGATAGTGAAAAAAATGATAAAAATGAAGTTAAAAAAGCAAAAGCACTTATGGAAAAAGCAGGCAGTAACATTCTAGGTGTCATTTTGAACAAGACAAAGGTCGATAAATCTTCTAGTTATTATCACTATTATGGAGATGAATAAGTATGATTGATATTCATAACCATATATTGCCTAATATCGATGACGGTCCGACAAATGAAACAGAGATGATGGATCTTTTAAAACAAGCGACAACACAAGGTGTTACAGAAATCATTGTAACATCACATCACTTACATCCTCGATATACCACACCTATAGAAAAAGTGAAATCATGTTTAAACCATATTGAAAGCTTAGAGGAAGTACAAGCACTAAATCTAAAGTTTTATTATGGTCAGGAAATAAGAATTACCGATCAAATCCTTAATGATATTGATCGAAAAGTTATTACCGGTATTAATGATTCACGCTATTTACTAATAGAATTTCCATCAAATGAAGTTCCACACTATACTGATCAATTATTTTTCGAATTACAGAGTAAAGGCTTTGTACCGATTATTGCACATCCAGAGCGGAATAAAGCAATAAGTCAAAACCTTGACATACTATACGATTTAATTAACAAAGGTGCTTTAAGTCAAGTGACAACGGCGTCATTAGCGGGTATTTCCGGTAAAAAAATTAGAAAATTAGCAATTCAAATGATTGAAAACAATCTGACACATTTCATCGGTTCAGATGCGCATAACACAGAAATCAGACCGTTCTTAATGAAAGACTTATTTAATGATAAGAAATTACGTGATTATTATGAAGATATGAACGGATTTATTAGTAATGCGAAGTTAGTTGTTGATGATAAAAAAATTCCTAAACGAATGCCACAACAAGATTATAAACAGAAAAGATGGTTTGGGTTATAAACAGCAAATGAGGGGTTTTATGGCACATTTATCTGTGAAATTGCGGCTTTTAATACTAGCATTAATCGATTCACTGATAGTGACATTTTCAGTATTCGTAAGTTATTACATTTTAGAACCGTATTTCAAAACATATTCTGTCAAATTATTAATATTGGCAGCTATATCACTATTCATATCGCATCATATTTCAGCATTTATTTTTAATATGTATCATCGAGCGTGGGAATATGCCAGTGTGAGTGAATTGATTTTAATTGTTAAAGCTGTGACGACATCTATCGTTATTACGATGGTGGTCGTGACAATTGTTACAGGCAATAGACCGTTTTTTAGATTGTATTTAATTACTTGGATGATGCACTTGATTTTAATAGGTGGCTCAAGGTTATTTTGGCGTATTTATCGGAAATACCTTGGAGGTAAGTCATTTAATAAGAAGCCAACTTTAGTTGTTGGTGCTGGTCAAGCAGGTTCAATGCTGATTAGACAAATGTTGAAAAGTGACGAAATGAAACTTGAACCGGTATTAGCAGTCGATGATGACGAACATAAACGCAATATCACAATTACTGAGGGTGTAAAAGTCCAAGGTAAAATTGCGGATATTCCAGAACTAGTGAGGAAATATAAGATTAAAAAAATCATCATTGCAATTCCAACTATTGGTCAAGAGCGTTTGAAAGAAATTAATAATATTTGCCATATGGATGGCGTTGAGTTATTGAAAATGCCAAATATAGAAGACGTCATGTCTGGTGAGTTAGAAGTGAATCAACTGAAAAAAGTTGAAGTAGAAGATTTACTAGGCAGAGATCCTGTTGAATTAGATATGGATATGATATCAAATGAATTGACGAATAAAACTATTTTAGTTACGGGTGCAGGTGGTTCAATAGGATCAGAAATTTGTAGACAAGTTTGTAATTTCTATCCAGAACGTATTATTCTACTTGGCCATGGTGAAAACAGTATTTATTTAATCAATCGTGAATTGCGAAATCGCTTCGGAAAAAATGTTGATATCGTTCCTATTATAGCGGATGTGCAAAATAGAGCGCGTATGTTTGAAATTATGGAAACGTATAAACCATACGCAGTTTATCATGCAGCAGCACACAAGCACGTGCCGTTAATGGAAGACAACCCTGAAGAAGCAGTACATAATAATATTTTAGGTACGAAAAATACTGCTGAAGCTGCTAAAAATGCAGAGGTAAAGAAATTCGTTATGATTTCTACGGATAAAGCCGTTAATCCGCCTAATGTCATGGGAGCTTCAAAGCGAATTGCAGAAATGATTATTCAAAGTTTAAATGATGAAACGCATCGAACAAATTTTGTTGCAGTGAGATTTGGTAATGTACTTGGATCGAGAGGATCTGTGATTCCACTTTTCAAAAGTCAAATTGAAGAAGGTGGGCCAGTTACTGTGACACATCCTGAAATGACACGTTACTTTATGACAATTCCTGAAGCTTCTAGACTAGTTTTGCAGGCAGGGGCATTAGCAGAAGGTGGCGAAGTATTTGTGCTAGATATGGGAGAACCAGTGAAAATTGTAGATTTGGCACGTAATTTAATTAAGCTAAGTGGTAAAAAAGAAGACGACATACGCATTACTTATACAGGGATTAGACCCGGCGAAAAAATGTTTGAAGAGCTTATGAATAAAGATGAGGTTCATCCTGAACAAGTATTTGAAAAAATTTATCGTGGCAAAGTACAACATATGAAATGTAATGAAGTTGAAGCGATTATTCAAGACATCGTCAATGACTTTAGTAAAGAAAAAATTATTAACTATGCCAATGGCAAAAAGGGAGATAATTATGTTCGATGACAAAATTTTATTAATTACTGGGGGCACAGGATCATTCGGTAATGCTGTTATGAAACGGTTTTTAGATTCTAATATTAAAGAAATTCGTATTTTTTCACGCGATGAGAAAAAACAAGATGACATTCGAAAAAAATATAATAATTCAAAATTAAAGTTCTACATTGGTGATGTGCGTGATAGTCAAAGTGTAGAAACAGCAATGCGAGATGTTGATTACGTATTCCATGCAGCAGCTTTAAAACAAGTGCCGTCATGTGAATTCTTTCCAGTTGAGGCAGTGAAGACAAATATTATTGGTACAGAAAATGTCTTACAAAGTGCTATTCATCAAAATGTTAAAAAAGTCATATGTTTATCTACAGATAAGGCAGCGTATCCTATTAATGCTATGGGTATTTCAAAAGCAATGATGGAAAAAGTATTCGTAGCCAAATCAAGAAATATTCGTAGTGAACAAACGCTTATTTGTGGTACAAGATACGGTAATGTGATGGCTTCAAGAGGATCAGTAATACCTTTGTTTATCGACAAAATCAAAGCTGGAGAACCTTTAACGATTACAGATCCTGATATGACAAGATTTTTAATGAGCTTAGAAGATGCGGTAGAACTAGTTGTTCATGCATTTAAGCATGCAGAGACAGGAGATATTATGGTTCAAAAAGCACCAAGCTCAACGGTAGGGGATCTTGCGACCGCATTATTAGAATTGTTTGAAGCTGATAATGCAATTGAAATCATTGGTACGCGACATGGAGAGAAAAAAGCAGAAACATTGTTGACGAGAGAAGAATACGCACAATGTGAAGATATGGGTGATTATTTTAGAGTGCCGGCAGACTCCAGAGATTTAAATTATAGTAATTATGTTGAAACCGGTAACGAAAAGATTACGCAATCTTATGAATATAACTCCGATAATACACATATTTTAACGGTGGAAGAGATAAAAGAAAAACTTTTAACACTAGAATATGTTAGAAACGAATTGAATGATTATAAAGCTTCAATGAGATAGGAGAGATTGACGTTGAATATTGTAATTACAGGAGCAAAAGGTTTTGTAGGAAAAAACTTGAAAGCAGATTTAACATCAACGACAGATCATCATATTTTCGAAGTACATCGACAAACTAAAGAGGAAGAATTAGAGTCAGCATTGTTGAAAGCAGACTTTATCGTGCATTTAGCGGGTGTTAATCGACCTGAACATGACAAAGAATTCAGCTTAGGAAACGTGAGTTATTTAGATCATGTACTTGATATATTAACTAGAAATACGAAAAAGCCAGCGATATTATTATCGTCTTCAATACAAGCAACACAAGATAATCCTTATGGTGAGAGTAAGTTGCAAGGGGAACAGCTATTAAGAGAGTATGCCGAAGAGTATGGCAATACGGTTTATATTTATCGCTGGCCAAATTTATTCGGCAAGTGGTGTAAGCCGAATTATAACTCAGTGATAGCAACATTTTGTTACAAAATTGCACGTAACGAAGAGATTCAAGTTAATGATCGGAATGTTGAACTAACGCTAAACTACGTGGATGATATCGTCGCTGAAATAAAGCGTGCTATTGAAGGAACTCCAACGATTGAAAATGGTGTACCTACAGTACCAAACGTATTTAAAGTGACATTGGGAGAAATTGTAGATTTATTATACAAGTTCAAACAGTCACGTCTCGATCGAACATTGCCGAAATTAGATAACTTGTTTGAAAAAGATTTGTATAGTACGTATTTAAGCTATCTACCTAGTACAGACTTTAGTTATCCCTTACTTATGAATGTGGATGATAGGGGTTCTTTTACAGAATTTATAAAAACACCGGATCGTGGTCAAGTTTCTGTAAATATTTCTAAACCAGGTATTACTAAAGGTAATCACTGGCACCATACTAAAAACGAAAAATTTCTAGTCGTATCAGGTAAAGGGGTAATTCGTTTTAGACATGTTAATGATGATGAAATCATTGAATATTACGTTTCTGGCGATAAATTAGAAGTTGTAGACATACCAGTAGGATACACACATAATATTGAAAATTTAGGCGACACAGATATGGTAACTATTATGTGGGTGAATGAAATGTTTGATCCAAATCAGCCAGATACGTATTTCTTGGAGGTATAGCGCATGGAAAAACTGAAATTAATGACAATAGTTGGTACAAGGCCTGAAATCATTCGTTTATCATCAACGATTAAAGCATGTGATCAATATTTTAATCAGATATTAGTACACACTGGTCAAAATTATGATTATACATTGAATCAAATTTTCTTTGATGATTTGGAATTAAGACAACCGGACCACTACTTAGAGGCAGTTGGAAGTAACCTTGGAGAAACGATGGGGAATATTATTGCGAAGACATATGACGTTTTATTACGCGAACAACCAGATGCACTTTTAATTCTTGGTGATACAAATAGTTGTTTAGCAGCAGTATCTGCTAAACGATTAAAGATTCCTGTGTTCCACATGGAAGCGGGTAATAGATGCTTTGATCAGAATGTACCTGAAGAAATCAATCGTAAAATTGTTGACCATGTCAGTGATGTGAATCTACCTTATACAGAACATAGCAGACGGTATTTATTAGATGAAGGCTTCAATAAAGCGAATATCTTTGTGACAGGATCACCGATGACAGAAGTGATAGAAGCGCATCGAGATAAAATTAATCACAGTGACGTTTTAAATAAACTAGGATTAGAACCGCAACAATACATTTTAGTATCTGCGCATAGAGAAGAGAATATCGATAATGAAAAGAATTTTAAATCATTAATGAATGCGATAAATGATATTGCCAAAAAGTATAAAATGCCTGTGATTTATTCAACGCATCCAAGAAGTTGGAAGAAAATTGAAGAAAGTAAATTTGAATTTGATCCATTAGTTAAACAGTTAAAGCCATTTGGTTTCTTTGATTATAATGCATTGCAAAAAGATGCATTTGTTGTGCTATCAGATAGTGGAACATTGTCAGAAGAGTCGTCTATTTTGAAGTTCCCTGGTGTCCTTATTCGAACTTCCACAGAAAGACCGGAAGTACTAGATAAAGGTACGGTTATTGTAGGTGGTATTACCTATAACAATCTAATCCAATCCGTTGAACTAGCAAGAGAGATGCAAAACAATAACGAACCGATGATTGATGCTATTGATTATAAAGACACTAACGTTTCGACAAAGGTAGTTAAAATTATTCAAAGCTATAAAGATATTATCAATCGAAATACTTGGAGGAAATGACGATGAGGATAGCGATTGAAAAGATAATTGGTTTGCTGAAAAACCAGTCCTCTAAAGAATCGAATGTTAAGATTCATCGCTTGGCGTATATTACAAACTCAAAATTTGATGGCAATAACTATATAGATAGATGGTGTAAAATCAGGAATTCTCACATTGGTGAATACAGTTATATTGGATTTGGTAGTGATTTTAATAATGTAGAAGTAGGAAGATATTGTTCGATATCTTCGGATGTAAAAATTGGGTTAGGAAAACATCCTACACACTTTTTTAGCTCATCACCGATTTTTTATTCTAATAATAATCCATTTAACATAAAGCAAAAGTTTATAGACTTTAATGACCAACCAAGCCGTACAACAATTAAAAATGATGTGTGGATTGGTGCAAATGTAATTATTATGGATGGATTAACAATAAATACTGGTGCAGTCATAGCAGCCGGCTCAGTTGTTACTAAAAATGTAGGAGCATATGAGGTTGTTGGTGGGGTTCCTGCAAAAGTGATTAAGAAGCGATTTGACAATAAAACAATTGAAAAACTTTTGGAAAGCAAGTGGTGGGAGAAAACGCCTGACAAACTAAAAGGATTTTCGGTTGAATATTTAAATAAAAAGGATACTTAATGATATGAGAATTTTAAATATTGTATCGAGTAATATTGTTCAAGACCCAAGGGTACTTAAACAAATAGAAACAATTAAAGGCGTTACGAATGATTATAAAATTGTTGGAATGAATAATTCACAAGCTACTAATAGGCGATTGGAAAATTTAGATTGTAATTATCGTTTGTTAGGTAGCAAGGTAGATCCCAAAAATATTCTTTCTAAATTAATTAAGCGTATAAGATTTGCAACAGGTGTTATCCGAGAAATTAAAGCTTTTAAACCTGACGTGATTCATGCAAATGATTTCGACGTATTATTAATGGTCTATTTAAGCAATTATAAAAAAGCTAATATTGTTTATGATGCGCATGAAATATATGCGAAAAATGCCTTTATTAATAAAGTTCCACTTATTTCAAAGTTTGTAGAAAGTATAGAAAAACACATAGTAAAACATCGTGTTAATGCCTTCGTAACAGTAAGTCATGCAGCAAAAGAATATTATCAATCTAAAGGATATAAGAAGGAAGCGAATGTTATTACGAATGCACCTATTTTAAATGATAGCAGAGAATTTAAAGAAATCGAAAACTTTAAAGAAATCGTATATCAAGGTCAAATTGTAATGGACAGAGGATATGAAGAGTTTATTATTGCTTCATCAGCTTTTAAACAAAATGCTCCTTCATTCATAATTCGAGGGTTTGGTCCGCATGAAGAAGTGATAAAAGAACTGATTAGTTATAACTCGGAAAATATTAGGTTGGATAAACCAGTTGAAGTAAAAGAATTGGTTGATAAGTTAGCAGAAAGTAATGTTGGTGTTATCTTGACGAAACCTGTATCTATTAATTTTGAATATACAGTATCTAATAAAATTTTTGAATGTATACATGCTGGTTTACCAGTAATTTTATCTCCTGTCAAAGAGCATATTTATCTCAATGAAAAATATAAATTTGGCATTGTTTTAAAGGAAGTTACGCCGTTAGAAATTGAAAAGGCGGTTAGAAAATTAAGAGATAATCACGATTTGTTTAATCATTTACGTCAAAATGCAATTAAGGCGTCTAAAATTTTGAATTGGCAAATAGAAAGTGAACGATTAGTAGAATTATATAAATTTTAAAGAGAGGTAAACTATGAAATTTTTTGTACTTTGTGCAATTATCAGCATGAACATATTTATAGTAATCTCTACATTTACTAAAGAAGTATTAGGGTTCCCTATAGAGCCGGTGTATTACTCAACCATGGTTGGTATAGCATTAATTACTACGGTGTTTGCTATTTATAAGATAATTGTCACGCAAGAAATTCCGCGAGGGTTAATATTATTAATTGCTATATGTTTGCTTTATCTAGCTTTTTATTATTTTTCACCAGATAAGGAAGAGAAACTAGCTAAAAATAATATTCTATTCTTTTTAACATGGGCAGTTCCAGCGGCAATTAGTGGTATTTATATTAAATATATAAACAAGGCTACGGTAGAAAGATTTTTTAAATTAGTATTTTTCATATTTTCTATTTCATTTATTTTTGTTATTTTAATACCAAAACTTACAGGTGAGATACCTAGCTATATCAATTTTGGACTTATGAACTATCAAAACGCTTCGTACCTTTCAGCATTTACTGCCGGATTAGGCATTTATTTCATTATGAAAGGTTCAGTGAAACATAAGTGGATATATGTTCTATTTACAATAATTGATATCCCTATTGTGTTTATACCAGGAGGGCGTGGAGGTGCTATTTTATTAATTCTTTACGGCTTATTTGCATTTATACTTATTACGTTTAAAAGAGGAATACCTATTGCAGTAAAAAGCATTATGTATATTTTTGCATTAAGCATATCTAGTGTATTGATTTACTTTCTTTTTACAAAAGGTTCGAATACTAGAACATTTTCATATCTACAAGGTGGAACACTTAATTTAGAAGGTACTTCTGGAAGAGGACCGATTTATGAAAAAGGTATTTACTTTATTCAACAAAGTCCGTTATTAGGCTATGGGCCATTTAACTATTATAAACTAATCGGAAATATACCACATAACATCATTATTGAGTTGATTCTATCATTTGGCTTATTAGGGTTTTTTATCATAATGATTTGCATTTTGCTACTAGTTTATAAAATGATTAGGAACTATGATCCAAACACTATAGATTTACTCGTTATGTTTATAGCAATCTATCCAATCACATTATTAATGTTTAGTTCAAATTATTTAGTTGTAAGTGAATTTTGGTTTGTGTTGTTCTATTTTATTACAAAAGGACGGCGTCATCATGGTTAAGAAAGTTTTTATTATGGATAGCGTAAAGACAATAATTGGTACGTTGCTTATAGCTTTAGGATTACAATTTTTAGCTTATCCAATTATTAATCAACGAGTAGGTAATGAAGCGTTTGGTTCTATTTTAACGATTTATACAATAATAACAATCACGAGTGTTGTATTAGGCAATACGCTTAACAATATACGATTAATTAATATGAATCTATACAAATCCAATCATTACTACTGGAAATTTGTGTCGATACTTTTAATTTCAATTCTGATTGAGAGTATAGCTTTAATTATTGTATTTCTTTACTTTTTTAATTTGAACACCATCGATATTATCTTTTTAATTCTACTTAATATTTTAATGTGTTTAAGGATTTATCTGAATGTATTTTTTAGGATGACTTTAAAATATAATCAGATTTTGTATATTGCTCTTATTCAATTTTTAGGTTTGCTGATAGGACTATTTCTATATTATTTAATCCAAAACTGGATTGTTTGTTTTATTACCAGTGAATTGTTTGCAACGATATATACATTGGTTAAATTACGGGGATTAACTATAGGCGAGTATCAAAGTGAAGATAATAATGTGGTCAAAGATTATGTGATGCTACTGAGTACAAATAGCCTTAATAATTTGAATCTCTACTTAGATAGATTAATCTTATTACCAATTATAGGTGGAACAGCTGTAACTATATCATTTCTTTCAACATTTATTGGGAAAATGTTAGCTACATTTCTGTATCCGATTAATAATGTAGTACTTTCATATATTTCTGTAAATGAAAGCGACAATATAAAGAAGCAATATTTGAAAACTAATCTATTTGCTATAGCTGCACTATGTTTAGTCATGATTATATGTTATCCAATTACATTAATTATTGTCTCTTTACTGTATAACATTGATTCAAGTTTATATTCGAAGTTTATTATTTTAGGTAATATAGGTGTTTTATTCAATGCAGTGAGTATTATGATCCAAACTTTAAATACAAAACACGCATCAATAACATTACAAGCGAATTATATGACGCTTCACACGATTACATTTATATTCATAACTATTTTAATGACAATTGCGTTTGGTCTAAATGGATTCTTTTGGACAACGCTGTTCAGCAACATTATTAAGTATGTGATTTTAAATATTATAGGTTTAAAGTCTAAATTCATTAATAAAAAGGACGTCGATTAGATGAGTGAAAAAAAGATTTTGATTTTATGTCAGTATTTTTATCCGGAATATGTATCTTCTGCGACGTTACCAACTCAATTGGCGGAAGATTT
>NZ_JACYHC010000587.1:0-2802 GCF_017152085.1 Staphylococcus sp. EG-SA-2 | reverse complement strand
CAACAGTGGTTGATGGTATTCAACAAACAGCCAAAGCAGAAAATAGTGTGAAATTAATTACCAACACGAATGTTGCACCATACAGTGGTGTTACATGGATGGGCGCTGGAACAGGATTTGTAGTTGGGAATCATACAATCATTACCAATAAACATGTTACTTATCACATGAAAGTCGGTGATGAAATCAAAGCACATCCTAATGGTTTTTATAATAACGGTGGTGGACTTTATAAAGTTACTAAGATTGTAGATTATCCTGGTAAAGAAGATATTGCGGTCGTACAAGTTGAAGAAAAATCAACGCAACCAAAAGGTAGAAAATTCAAAGATTTCACTAGCAAATTTAATATAGCATCAGAAGCTAAAGAAAATGAACCTATATCAGTCATTGGTTATCCAAATCCTAATGGAAATAAACTACAAATGTATGAATCAACTGGTAAAGTACTATCAGTGAATGGAAATATAGTGACATCTGATGCGGTTGTCCAACCTGGCAGCTCTGGTTCACCTATATTAAATAGTAAGCGAGAAGCAATTGGTGTTATGTATGCTAGTGATAAACCAACAGGTGAAAGTACAAGGTCATTTGCTGTTTATTTCTCTCCTGAAATTAAGAAATTTATTGCAGATAATTTAGATAAATAAATCATCCATCCATACATTGATAAATGATTTTTAGAAATTAACAACAAAATCAACAATTTTAAATATCTCTGTGATTCTATTTATTCGAAATGATTTAAAAAATAAAACTTCAAAAACCTAACCTTATATTTATACGAATACTTAGAGGAGCACAAAAATGAATAAAAATATAATCATCAAAAGTATTGCAGCATTGACGATTTTAACATCAGTGACTGGCGTCGGCACAACAGTGGTTGAGGGTATTCAACAAACGGCTAAAGCTGAACATAATGTGAAACTAATCAAAAATACTAATGTAGCACCATACAATGGTGTCGTTTCGATAGGATCTGGAACAGGTTTCATTGTCGGTAAAAATACAATTGTTACCAACAAGCATGTCGTTGCAGGTATGGAAATTGGTGCACATATTATAGCGCATCCCAATGGTGAATATAATAATGGCGGATTTTATAAAGTTAAAAAAATTGTCCGTTATTCAGGTCAAGAAGATATTGCCATTCTACATGTGGAAGATAAAGCTGTTCATCCAAAAAACAGGAATTTTAAAGATTACACAGGCATTTTAAAAATAGCATCAGAAGCTAAAGAAAATGAACGCATTTCAATTGTTGGCTATCCAGAACCATATATAAATAAATTTCAAATGTATGAGTCAACAGGAAAAGTGCTGTCAGTTAAAGGCAACATGATTATTACTGATGCTTTCGTAGAACCAGGCAACTCAGGTTCAGCTGTATTTAACAGTAAATACGAAGTTGTAGGTGTTCACTTTGGTGGAAACGGCCCTGGAAATAAAAGTACAAAAGGATATGGTGTTTATTTCTCTCCTGAAATTAAGAAATTCATTGCAGATAACACAGATAAATAAATCCTTACATAGATAAATGATTTTAAAAATTAACAACAAACTCAACAATTCAAATCATCTCTGTGATTCCATTTATTCGAAATGATTAAAAAAAATAAAACTTAAAAAAGCTAACATTATAATTATACAAATACTTAGAGGAGCAGAAAAATGAATAAAAATATAATCATCAAAAGTATTGCAGCATTGACGATTTTAACATCAATAACTGGTGTCGGCACAACAATGGTTGAAGGTATTCAACAAACAGCCAAAGCCGAAAATACTGTTAAACAAATTACAAATACAAATGTTGCACCATACAGTGGTGTTACATGGATGGGCGCTGGAACAGGATTTGTAGTTGGAAATCATACAATCATTACCAATAAACATGTTACCTATCACATGAAAGTCGGTGATGAAATCAAAGCACATCCTAATGGTTTTTATAATAACGGTGGTGGACTTTATAAAGTTACTAAGATTGTAGATTATCCTGGTAAAGAAGATATTGCGGTTGTACAAGTTGAAGAAAAATCAACACAACCAAAAGGTAGAAAATTCAAAGATTTCACTAGTAAATTTAATATAGCATCAGAAGCTAAAGAAAATGAACCTATATCAGTCATTGGTTATCCAAATCCTAATGGAAATAAACTACAAATGTATGAATCAACTGGTAAAGTATTATCAGTGAATGGGAATATAGTGTCATCGGATGCAATTATTCAGCCTGGTAGCTCTGGTTCACCTATATTAAATAGTAAACACGAAGCTATTGGTGTAATCTATGCCGGTAATAAGCCATCAGGTGAAAGCACAAGAGGATTTGCTGTTTATTTCTCTCCTGAAATTAAGAAATTCATTGCAGATAATTTAGATAAATAATTAAAACTTAGACATTCACCCAATCCTGACAAAATATACTATAACTAACATTTATTAATATATTGCATTATTTAATATGCATCAAAGCCAATCAACGATTGATTTTCACCAACTCAATTGTTGATTGGTTTTATTTATGTATGAATGAACAACTTTTTGACATCATTAAGAATATAAATGATTTTGAAAGCATTTGAAAGCTACAACATTTCTATAAAATTTTTCAATAACAATTGCGCCACTAAAACTCAAAATTTCCACCACCAACATCCAAATTATCAACATCGCAACATAACCAAATGTTATAATAAATCTATTACACAAAGAGATAAATTACTTATGCAAAGGCGGAGGAATCACATGTCTATTACTGAAAAACAACGTCAGCAACAAGCTGAATTACATAAA
>NZ_JACYHC010000586.1:0-2841 GCF_017152085.1 Staphylococcus sp. EG-SA-2 | reverse complement strand
GCACCAACGCCAGTATCGGCAATTATGCATGCAGGAATTGTGAATGCAGGTGGTGTTATTCTAACTCGTTTTGCGCCGATATTTGATAATGGATTTGCGTTATCATTATTACTTATCCTTTCTAGTATTTCTGTATTGTTAGGATCGGGTATTAGCTTGGTTCAAGTTGACTACAAAAGACAGTTAGTGGGCTCTACGATGAGTCAAATGGGCTTTATGTTAGTTCAATGTGCATTGGGTGTATATTCAGCAGCGATTATTCATTTAATATTGCACGGTATTTTTAAAGCAACATTATTTTTACAATCAGGTTCTATCGTGAAGCGATTCAATATTCCAAAACAAGCATCTGCTAAAGACGCTTATGGCTGGATTGTCATGGGACGTGTATTAGCTATTATCGTGGCATTTCTATTTTGGATGAGTAGTGACAGAAGTGCATATGAAGTGTTAAGTGCACTCATTCTAGCATGGTCATTACTTGTATCTTGGAATCAGATGGTAGCCTTTAGTAAAGGGCGCATGGCACGTCTGGTTGGCATGATTTTGATTGCAATTGTGACATTTATCTACGTCATCACACACAATTATTTTTACGATGTATTACAAAATATAACAACACATGCGACAACACCGCCTACAGTGAGTGTCATCATTAGTGTTGTCATTTTAATCTTTGGCAGTTTATTAAGTATTTGGGTGGCGCGTCATCGATACTCTAAGGGTTTTGCGGTATTGTACGTGTGGTTAGTTAATCTAGGTGAAGCACGCTCGAAAGCGATAGAAAGTCATCCGAATTATTTGAAGAAGTATTTATAGGAGGTGAAAGGTATGACAACACAGTTAAATATCAATTCAGTCATTGAAAATGCGAAACGTGTTATTACACCATTATCACCGATTTCGATTTTTGCAGCACGTAACCCCTGGGAAGGATTAGAAGCGGATACGTTTGAAGATGTCGCAAAATGGTTACGTGACGTTCGCGATGTGGATATTTTCCCAAATAAAGCATTAATAGAAAGCGCTGTGGCACGTGGTGAATTAGATGAAAGTGTCTTTAATCAACTTGTTACTGATATGTTACTTGAACATCACTACAATATCCCGCAACACTACATCAATCTTTATATTGATAACATTAAAACATTAAAAGACGTACCTGCATCATATATGAATCATTCAAATGTTGATGTTGTTGCTGATCTACTATTAGAAAAATCAAAACGTGATATGGCTGAATCATATCATCACTATGATGTACGTCCGATGAGTGATGCAATAATAGATGAACAAGGTGAGCCACTTAGCGAACAAGTGAATCGTCAAATGATTAAATGGACGAAACTTTATATCGATCAATTTCTATCGAGTTGGACAATGCCGAAGCGTGAGCAAAGTTTTTACCATGCATGGTTGCATTTAGCGCAACATGACCATAGTTTTACTAAAGCACAGCGCCAAGTGATTAAAGGCTTACCCAATGATCCTGAAATGACGATAGAGTCAGTATTAACTTATTTTTCAATAGATCAGGAAGACTACCAAGCTTATGTTGAAGGACATCTTTTGGCGTTACCGGGTTGGGCAGGTATGTTGTATTACCGTTCACAACAGCATCACTTTGAACAACATTTGTTAACGGATTATTTGGCAATTCGGTTAGTTGTCGAACAATTGCTAGTTGGTGATGAGTTTAAGTCAGTCACTAAAGATTGTGAAAGTAGATCGGAAAATTGGTTTAAGCAAACTGTTGCATCATTGTGTTACTACAGTGATATGCCTAGCGATGTATTACTACAACATGACGTCAATGAAATTCAAACGTTTATTCATTTTGCAGCAACTATGAATAAAAATGTATTTAAAAATTTATGGCTAATTGCCTGGGAAATGACATACGAATCTCAGTTAAAACAAAAAATTAAAGCAGGTCATGAAAGTGTGGCGGGCGCATTAGATGTAAACCAAGTAAATGTCTCAGAAAATGATAACGCTAATCAGCCACATTCAGTATTGTTAAATGACACACAAGCAGTTGATGAAAATAATAGCGAGCTAAATCAGGTGGGCACATCAACGAAAGCGCAAATTGCATTTTGTATAGATGTTCGTTCAGAACCATTTCGTAGACATATCGAAGCAGCAGGGCCCTTTGAAACGATTGGTATTGCAGGTTTCTTTGGATTACCTATTCAAAAAGATGCCGTAGACGAACAATTCAAACATGATTCATTACCTGTCATGGTACCGCCGGCATATCGCATTAAAGAATTTGCAGACCGCTACGATATGAATGTTTATCGACAACAGCAACAGACAATGTCATCGATGTTTTACACATTTAAATTGATGAAAAATAATGTTATGCCTAGTCTGTTATTGCCTGAATTAAGTGGGCCATTTTTAAGCTTGAGTACCATTGTCAATTCGATTATGCCTAGAAAAAGTCGCGCGTCTTTACAAAAAATAAAACAAAAATGGTTGAAAAAGCCTGAAACAAAGTTAACGATTGATCGTGAGTTTGACCGAACATCAGACTTACCTGTTGGATTTACTGAGCAAGAGCAAATTGATTTCGCGTTACAAGCGTTGAAATTGATGGATTTAACCGAAGCATTTGCGCCGTTCGTTGTGTTAGCAGGTCATGCTAGTCATTCTCACAATAATCCACATCATGCATCACTTGAATGTGGGGCTTGTGGTGGCGCATCAAGCGGTTTTAATGCTAAGTTATTAGCGATGATATGTAATCGTCCAAATGTCAGACAAGGATTAAAACAATCAGGTGTGTATATTCCAGAGACAACTGTTTTTGCGGCAGCAGAACATCATACGTCT
>NZ_JACYHC010000585.1:0-2850 GCF_017152085.1 Staphylococcus sp. EG-SA-2 | reverse complement strand
TCGATTATTTATATTGCATGATTTGATTAATTTGATTGATTATATTGGACATGATGGTGTTGGCGGGATGCGTTGTTGCTAGTCGCGGGCTTTGTCCACTCCACATATGTGTTAACTCTTTGTCGCCGATGTTTGCTGCGGCTTTTCTTATGCTACTTGTTAGCTCATTTTGTATTGGATAATCTGGGATATCGCCTTCGTATTGGGACATTTCTTCGATAAACCTATTGTTGATACCGCGTGCAAGCTTTCCACTAAACGCTTTTGTAACGACTGTATCTGTTTCTTTACTATTTATAATTGCGTCTCGTAGTAGTTCTGATGCATTACTATCTTGTGATGTTAAAAATGCAGTGCCCATTTGTACCCCTTCTGCACCTAAGACAATACTTGCCAAAACTCCTCTACCGTCCATAATTCCACCAGCGGCAATGACCGGAATTGAAACGACATCTACAATTTGTGGCACTAAAGATATTGTTCCAACCATAGGTAATTGATTTTTAGGTTTTAAAAATGAACCACGATGTCCACCTGCTTCACTACCTTGAGCAACGATAGCATCCATACCCGCTTTTTCATTCGCAATAGCTTCATCAACACTTGTTGCTGTACCTATTAGCTTAATGTTTGCTTCTTTCAATCTTTCTATAATAGATTCATTTGGAATTCCAAAAGTAAAACAACATACAGGCACTTGCTTTTTAATTATCGTATCAATATGACACTTAAATTGTTGTTCTTCGATAATTTTTACAACCGGCTCTTCTAAATGTAATGCGCGTCGATAAGGTTTTAACCATGCATTCATATTTTCAATTTGACTACTGGTATATGATTGTTGACTTGGTACAAAGACATTTACGCCAAAAGAATTTGACGTTAATTGGCGTACATAATCTATTTCATCTTCCAATTGCTGCGTATTAAAGTAACCTGCGCCTATTGTGCCTAACCCACCACTGTTACTTACTGATGCAACTAATTTCGGTGTCGTACTTCCTGCCATACCTGCTTGTATAATTGGATATTCAATACTTAACATTTGAGTAAGTCGATTCTTATTCCACATAGCTGTTCGCTCCTTATATAGATACGTTGCGATTTTTCCGTTGTTGAAATTGAATTTGCTGTTGAGAAAGTTTTTCTTTTTCCTTTTTATCCATCTCATCTTCAATTTCCATACCTAATAATTCTTCAATTAAGTCTTCATGTGACACTATCGCTTCGGTACCACCAAATTCGTCCAACACAATTGCTAAATGTTTTCTAGAAATAGTCATCTTACGTAATACCCATTCAGCTTTATTGTGTTCATTCACAAATAATGGCTTAGCTGAATAGTTTGTAATTTGATCTTCTTTTTTATTACTCCAAGCCAACAGATATTTAGAATGAAACACCCCAATAATGTTATCAATATCTCCCTCGTACACTGGATATCTAGTGTATGGCTTATTCATAACCGTTTCATAAACTTCTTCGTATGTCGCATTTGAAGCAAATGCCGTCACATTAATTCTAGGTGTTGTATCTACATCTTTTACTTTTAAATTTTCAAAATTAATGACACCTTCCAACCTACTCGTCTCAATTTCATTTAAAGCACCTTCATGTCCAGCAATTGCTAACATTGTTTTAAATTCTTCTTTTGAAAATTGATGTTCTTGAGGTTGACCCTTAGATAAACTTCGATTAATACTGTCCGTCAACTTATTTAAAAGTAATGTGATAGGGCGAAACACAATGACACAAATATTAATAATTGGATATACAAGCCTTGTTATTTTATCTGGAAATGTTGCAGCGACAGACTTGGGAATCACTTCGGAAATCAAAATGATAACAACTGTTAAAACAGCTGATGCAATACCAACGCTAATCCCCCAACGTAAAGCCATAATTGTAACAAGTGTTGGTAATAAAATATTCGCGACATTATTCCCAATTAGAATCGTTGTAATAAACTCACTTGGTTTTTCAAGTAACTTTACAATGCCTTTTGCTTTTTTATCACCTTTGTCAGCTTCAGTTTTAAATTTTGTTTTATTGGCAGCCGTTAATGCCGTCTCGCTTCCTGAAAAGAAAAACGAAATAAATATCAATATAATTATGGCAATGATCACGCGTGTAGTCTCCTTATTGTCATATCTTATTTTTATTGTAGTTACTTAATTCCCGACGTTCTCGTTTAATAAACCAGTTAAAATTCATTATATATAATAGACTTAATAATGATAATTAATATGCATTTTTAATCATAGTTACTTTAATGCATTCATTAGTAAAATGATGCTATAGTTCGAGCTGTTTGTTATTAATAAATTTACATAATGAAAAATTTCAACAAATTCAGTTTATGACATAGTTATAATCATTTGAAACCATTATAATGATAACAACCAGTTTCTCATAAATTTATTCTAATTATCTTTTAAATATCTTTAGACAAGTACTTGTTTATATTCAAATATAGAAAGAAGGATTAACATGTATTTTGTTTTAGCAATATTTACAATCATTAGTGCCAGTGTAAGTTTAGGTTATTCAATTCAAGCATGTGCATCTAGTCATAATATAAATGCATATTATGCACTTAGTCGAAGCTTACCTTTATTTTTATTAGCTATTTTTTCTTTAGTCATTCATAGTGCTATATTTTTGATAACTATATCCATTGCAATGATTTTAGTTCAATTTTTAGATGCGATTGTTGGTTATAAAAGTGAAGATGTCTTTAAAACTTATGGTCCATTAGCAACATCTGTAGTGAACTTAATATTATTAATAGTTTTCTTATTTTAACTCACTTATACAACGAATCTTAATCGAACTAATATCGAATTATCT
>NZ_JACYHC010000584.1:0-2867 GCF_017152085.1 Staphylococcus sp. EG-SA-2 | reverse complement strand
ATTTTTAATTCTATTATGAAATGGTTTGAATTTTGCAGTTGCAAATATGATAGCTGCTTCTTTTGACAAAGTAATAGAACCTTTTTCTTCTGGTACCATGATATTCACTCCTTGTACAATTCAATTTAAGTATTATAAAATAATTTTACTATACAATTACCTTTGTGTAAATCGTTTCTTATTGTTACCAAATTATTTGTTTAAAAGCATTATGCAATGCCAATCAACACTAATGGGGTGTAAGTATTTCCCTGTTAATATTTTATTAGCGTTATTTACATATACCTTCTGTAATGTGAATTTTTAAAATTACAGTTTACATGTAACGTTGTGCAATATATTCTGTATATAGAAGTGTAAAAACACAATTGGGTTGGTAGTCCCAATGCAGTTTTAAAACTGTCAGTAACCTTCCTCCTCGGGTCGTCCGTCATTTCTAATAAAACTAGAGGAGGGATAGCATGGAGCTATCTATTTTTTACAATGGGCAATTTTTTGTAGCATTGGTAGAATATAAAATGGAAAATAAATCTAAATTTATCCAATACACATTTGGGAATGAACCTGATGATATAGAGGTATTGGATTTTATTCATCATCAATTAATGAAAATGATTGATGATGTGCAAACTATTGTTTATACGAAAAATATTTCTAGAAAAGTAAACCCGAAAAAACTACAACGACAAATTGCTAAGGAGCAAAAGAAACCTAAATATTCTACCCAAGCACAAATAGCTATTAAGAAAGAATTAGAATTAAAGAAAAAGCAAAAGCGGAAGCGCTATAAAGAAAAACGTGATGCATTTCAAAAAAGAAAAAGAGAAATTAAAAAGGTTAAAGCAAAAGAGAAGCATAAGGGGCATTAGCGATACGACAAATAAATTAAAACAAATAGATTTATAGGTGGTTGGGATGATTTTAATTAGTTCGTGTTTGATAGGCGATAATGTAAGATACGATGGTGGTAATCAATTGAATGTTAGATTGAAAAAATTAATAGACAGCGGAAAAGCTATTCACGCATGTCCAGAATTACTTGGTGGATTATTAATTCCTAGAGAACCTGCAGAAATTATTGGTGGCGATGGTTTTGATGTATGGAATGACGCTGCAAAGGTTGTTACTATTTCGAACAAAGACGTAACTGACGATTATAAACATGGAGCAATAGTTACATTAAAAATTTTGAAAAAATATCAATGTGATACAGTTATTTTAAAAGCAAATAGCCCATCATGTGGATCACAAGAGATATATGATGGGAATTTTACAGGAAATAAGAAAAAGGGTGTAGGTGTGGCAACTGCTTTACTCATTAATGAAGGTATAAAAGTTTATGATGAAAATACGTTTTTTGACCAAAACATGAATGAAACGATAGTACATGAAAAGTAAGTATTGAGGATATACGTAATAAACCAAACATTTAAGTTGTAAGATACTTTATAAAATATTTTTTAAAATCGTTGAAATGATATTCAAGTTGTGATAATATATCGGTACAGATAATTTTGTTAACAGATCCATGAGAGTAGGAACCCCACCATACGGGAATTTCGAAATCATGGATTTTTTGATATAAAGGAGTGATGTAATGGAAAAAGTAGCCATTTTAGTAGATGGTGGATACTATAGAAAGATAAGCGCAAAAGTCTACGGAAAAGTTACAGCGAAAGAAAGAGCTGACGAGTTATATAGTTATTGCAATAGACACTTAAAAGAGACACATTTCAAAGAAGAAATATATAATAAATTATACAGAATATTTTACTATGATTGTCCTCCTATTGATAAGATAGTTTATCACCCCTTATTAAAAAAGAATGTAAATTTTTCCAATACTGATACGAAAAAGTGGACAGAAGACTTTTTCAAAGAAATGAGCAAAAAAAGAAAGGTAGCATTGAGGTTAGGAGAGTTGAGTGAGTATTCAGTTGAATACAACTTAAAATACTCTATTACAAAAAAATTATTAAATGGAAGTATCGATTTAAATGATTTGAAAGAAAAAGATTTTTCCCTATCATTACAACAAAAAGGTGTTGATATGAAAATAGGTTTAGACATAGCTTCATTATCATTTAAACATCAAGTAGATAAAATTATTTTAATAGCTGGTGATAGCGATTTTGTACCTGCTGCTAAACTAGCAAGAACAGAAGGAATTGATTTTGTATTAGATTCTTTAGGGGCAGATATTAGAAACAACTTGTCATTACACATTGATGGTAGGCGTACTTGTGATGAAAAATTTAAATTTTATTTAAATCAACTATTTAAATAATAATTTTTTTAAAACGCATCTTCTACTTTACAGACGTTTATAGCTATTAGTATTTATCAGCTAAAAATTAAATCAGATATGGGTTTTCGTCATTAAATAATTTTTCTATAAGGAAACAGAGGCAACGTTACTGTCACCTCTGCTTGAAATAATTAGGATGAAATACTCTGAGTCTAAAGTCCACACCCAATTCGCTCACATCCTCCAAACCTCCAAACCTCCAAACCTCCAAACCTCCAAACCTCCAAACCTCCAAACCTCCAAACCCCCAAACACCAATATTTACCAAAGCATTGATATGAGTGCCAATACTGGCAATGTACCTTGTTTGAAAAAGATACTAATATTGCTTGAAAGGCCACCATAAATAGCAACGCCAATGATATACACTAAAATAGCTGCGCATATTTCTTTTGGATTACTGCTGATAAACAAACCGTATATTAGCAAAATTCCGATTAAACCGTTATATACGCCTTGGTTCTTCAAAAGTAGGTTAATATTTTTGTCTTTCAATTTATCGACGCTTATATTAAATGTCTCGCTAGTCTTTTTGGAAGTTGTAGCAATCGTTTCAAGG
>NZ_JACYHC010000583.1:0-2869 GCF_017152085.1 Staphylococcus sp. EG-SA-2 | reverse complement strand
TATTGAATTATTTAAAAGTTGATGAAACATTTTTGAATCATCTAGCAGGTATTAATTTAAAACTCTTTAAGGATTATGTTAATGAAAATAGAGAATATAATATAACGAATCTATATAAATAAGGCACTAATATTTAAACCTCGAGCTGAAAAGATCATCATTTCAGTTCGAGGTTTTTTATTTTATCCTCTTTGTATGGGTATTCTTTTACTTGAAATTTGTTTTCCTGTTTTTTTATTGTAAATTTTTATTACATAGTATCCTAAGTTATATCCTGACATTTGTTCTCCAGTATTTTTAGTTTTTTAGTAGGAACATAATGGTATTTTTTTGCTGTTAGTGGAACATATTTTTTAGGGTTTTGAATTTCGTTTCATCCATGTGTAAAACTGGATACTCTAATATCCGGTAATAGCCGGTTAAATTGACATAGGATGTCACTAGCTATTCCAAAATTGTCTTTTGACGCTATAACGATTGTTGGGAATCTTAGCATGTCTAACGCAGAGAGACTTTCACATTTTATGAGTACTAATCCTGAAGTTCGGCTTTGGGATATTTTACAAACAAACTTTAAAGCTAAAGCTCTTAAAGAAAAAGTTTATATTGAATATGACAAAATAAAAGCAACTCTTTGGAATAGACGTAGTATGCGCGTTGAATTTAATCCTAATAAGCTTTCGCATGATGAAGTGCTTTGGTTAAAACAAAATATCATCAGTTATTTGGACGATGTTAGTTTTACGAGATTAGATTTGGCTTTTGATTTTGAATTTGATTTAAATGACTATTATGCATTGTCAGATAAGTCGGCAAAGAAAACTATATTTTATGGACGTAATGTAAAACCAGAAACAAAATATTTTGGTGTGCGTAATAGTGATAGGTTTATTCGGATTTATAATAAAAACAAGAACGTAAAGATAATGCAGATGTTGAAATTGATTCAACATTTCTATGGCGTGTGGAAATTGAATTAAAACGAGATATGGTTGATTGTTGGAAAGATTGTTTTGATGATTTGCATATTTTAAAACCGAATTTAAAAATGATTGAAAATATACAAGAACGAGCAATGCTTCATTTATTAACTCACGAAGAAGAGGAATGGGGAAATTTAGAAAGACGTACTAAAAATAAATATAGAGATAAGTTGAAAAATATAGCGTCTATTGATTTGACAGATTTAATGAAAATATCTTTAAGAGGAAATGAAAACCAATTGCAAAAACAAATCGACTTTTGGTTGAATTAATTATTATAACTAAAGAACTATGTTCAATTTATGTGCAATCATGCTTTTTTGTCCCCACGTTTTGAACATGTTTGGCACCGCCAAACCACTCATTTTTTGCAAAATTTTGCAAAAAAATGGGGACATGTTCACTTATGCTCATCTACTTAAAATAAGTATTTTTTTGTTGGTTTTTAAAAGTAGTTGAAATGTTTATAATAATATTGAAAGATATTTCTGTTTTCCTTTTGAATAATAAACTTAAAAGAGAATATAAAATAATGCTTATTAAAATTAGGGGTGGAAATATGAAAAGAGATTTTTTTGAAAAGTGGTCGTTTATTTTAAATTTAATTTTATTTTGTGCTTTTTTGTTTTTAGTGGTTCTGATGTTTTATAAGGATGTCGATTTGATTTATATTTTTTGTACATTATTAATATCATTATTACCTTTGCTAAATATTATAAAAAGATATAAGAAAAAGACGGATAATTAATCCGTCTTTTTTTATGAAAAGAATAGGCTGGGAAATAAATCAATCTTCTATGATCTACGAAGTTATATTGGCAGTAGTTGACTGAACGAAAATGCGCTTGTAACAAGCTTTTTTCAATTCTAGTCAGGGGCCCCAACACAGAGAATTTCGAAAAGAAATTCTACAGGCAATGCGAGTTGGGGCGGGGCCCCAACAAAGAGAAATTGGATTCCCAATTTCTACAGACAATGCAAGTTGGGGTGGGACGGCGAAATAAATTTTGCGAAAATATCATTTCTGTCCCACTCCCCAGAAAAGGTTCTACCATTGTCAAAAAAATGCATCTCTACATGTTAGAGTAAATATTGGTCAGCCAACCAAAATAATCAACACGAGGAGATGCTATTTAATGTCATCTGACACAAACAGTTTAGCACATACGAAATGGAATTGTAAGTAACATATTGTCTTTGCACCTAAATACAGAAGACAAGCGATATATGGAAAAATAAAAAAAGATATAGGGATTATATTACGTCAATTATATGAAAGAAAAGGTGTAGAGATAATTGAAGCAGAGGTATGTAAAGATCATATCCATATGTTAGTAAGTATACCACCCAAACTTGGGGTATCATCATTTGTTGGCTATTTAAAAGGAAAAGTAATTTAATGATATTTGATAGACATGCTAACTTAAAGTATAGATATGGAAATAGAAAGTTTTGGTGTAAAGGATTTTATGTGGATACAGTAGGTAGAAATAAAAAAATGATTGAAAATTATATTCGTAATCAATTACAAGAGGATATCGTTGCAGATGAAATCTCAATGGAAGAATATTTAGATCCTTTCACTGGAGAGAAAAATAAAAAAAGAAAGAAAAAAGAGTAAACCTTTAGGATTGCTGGAATAGTAGTGCAGTTGGCTGACTTGTCAGTGCCCTTTTAGGGCTGGCCAGTAAGGAAGGCTTATAGCCGCAGAACAAACCACCCGTTCACACGGGTGGTTTTTATTTGTAACATCTGTTGATAGGTATCGACAAGGACCTTTTAATGTTGTGTTTTGTGCGATATAACAAGCTTTTTAGGCTATTAAAGAATATTCAGAATTAAATATAAAATTATGAATAAATTATGTCATTGAAAAAATTATGATT
>NZ_JACYHC010000582.1:0-2884 GCF_017152085.1 Staphylococcus sp. EG-SA-2 | reverse complement strand
AGTATATCTAGGTATTTCTCCGATTTTGGTTAATTTAAACATCTATTCTCCTCTGAAAATCACTTGTATTTATTTAGCAAATCTTTTGAAATATGACACATATGCATATCTTCTGGATATTTTTCTAAATGTTGCTGATGTTCTTCAGCACTTTTAATGTAGTTAGACAGCGGTAAGACTTCCACTGCAATTTGATCTCTGTCTTTACGTCGTTCAATGAACTGACGCGCTTCAATTAAGTGGTCATCTACACAACTATATAAACCCGTTCGATACTTTTCTCCAATATCATTTCCTTGTTGATTCACACTGTAAGGATCAATGATTTCAAATAAATAATTCATAATGTCTGTAATTGTTAACATACGATCATCGAAATGAAGTTTGACACATTCAGCATAACCATCATACGGACCGTCTAATTTAGAGCTTCTTCCATTTGCTCTTCCTGCTTCTGTATGTATAATTCCAGGTATTGTTGCAAAAAATGCTTCAACACCCCATAGACACCCTCCTGCTACATAAACAACTACCATATTTACACCTCATCATCCTTTTTTATATTTTTAACAAGGTTATACCATTTAATACCGCCATGACATGATTCTGATACACCTTCATTACGATACCCATATTTTTCATAAAATGAAATTAATGATTCTCGACATGTTAACGTTACACCATGTCGATGATGATTCTTAGCAAGAGTTTCAAAATAGTTTAGTAAGCGACCTGCAATACCCTGACCTTGATAATTTGGTGCTACAACAAGACCTAACACACTAATATAGCCACCTTCACTATTATTTATGGAGACATTTTTAAATAAATCATCGCTAATGTAACGCTCTTTTATGACTGGACCGTTGATGTATCCAATTACTTCATCATTCTTTTCAGCTACAATAAAAGTTTCTTGAATTTGTTCAATTCTCAATTTCAATGCCTCTCGTGTTGCAGCTTCTTCCGGTGAAAAACCAATATTTTCAAGTGCAATAATTTGATCTAAGTCCTGCATGATTACTTTTCTTAATACCATAAAAACACTTCCTTAGCCCTATATATCAAAAGTAATACCTTCATCTTTATATTCATTATTTTCAAACTACCTTCACTATAAAAAACGAGTCTTTTTATTGAAAGCCATTCGCCTTAATCAATTAGACAAGTTGTATTATACGAATTAGTAAATAATCATGATTATAATTCATTTTAAGCATACTCAAAAAGACTGGTACATGTATACCAGTCTAATTCGAAAAAATATATTTAGTTAAAACCATTTCAAAAACGACTTCACTTTTCCTGGCTTAGTCGGTCTGTCTAAATAAACAAAATTATCATTGATTACTGAACTGGCATTTCGAAGTAATGCTTCAATATCATTCGAATATTTCTTCAATTTATGATTGTGAAATAATTCTTGCATCAAAAATGGTCTTTGGTCACATGAATGTGCATCTGAAGCTACAAAATGAGCCAAATTACATTCTATAAATTGTAATGATAACTTTTGAATGTTTTTACCAAATCCACCAACTAAAGAACTCGATGTTAATTGACTCAATGCCCCATTTGCAACCAATTCATATAATATTTCTGGATTTTTGGCGATACTTCTATTTCTTTCAGGATGTGCAATGATTGGTATGTAGCCTCTCGATTGTATTTCAAAAAACAATTGTTTTGTATAATGTGGTACTTCGCCCGTTGGAAATTCAATTAATAAATATTTCGAACGATTAATACCTTGAATACTACCATTATCTAAGCCTTTCAGAATCGAATCTGTAATTCTAATTTCTTGCCCGGGAAATAATTTAATATCCAATGCTTGAACTTCTGGATGCGTTCTTAACTCCGCCAATTTCACAAGCACTTGTTGAAATGTATTATCATATCTCGGATGCAAATGATGAGGTGTCGCTACAATACTTGTTACACCTTCATCCTTAGCTTGCTTTAATAGTGCAATACTCTTTTCAATTGTTTTAGGACCATCATCTATATCAACTAATATATGGTTATGAATATCAATCATGATTCATCAGTCCCATAATATGCATAGTAACTAGCACTTTTATCTTTAGGCATTCTATTTAAGACTACACCTAATAATTTAGCACCTGTTGCTTCAATAAGTTCTTTTCCTTTTTTAACTTCATCTTTATTATTATTTTCCGAATTAACTACGTAGACAACATTGCCGGTAAACTTTGAAAATAATTGCGCATCTGTAACTGTGTTCACTGGTGGCGTATCGATAATGACAAAGTTATAATTCATCAATAATGTGTCATACAAATTTGCAAATGCCCTTGATGTAATTAACTCTGACGGATTCGGTGGGATTGGCCCAGACGTCAAGACGTCTAAATCTTGAATTTCAGTTGAGATAATACTGTCTTGATAAGTTGACCAATTTAGCAATAAACTTGATAGGCCTTCATTGTTTGGCAAATTAAAAATATAATGCTGCGTAGGTTTACGCATATCCCCGTCTACGATTAGTGTTTTATAACCTGCTTGCGCATATGCAACTGCTAAATTTGCTGCAATTGTAGACTTACCTGCGCCTGGTGCCTCTGAAGTGATTACAATGCTTTGAACTGCACTGTCAGGATTTGCAAACATAATATTTGATCTTATGCCTCGAAATTTCTCGCTAATAGGTGACTTTGGTTGTTCATGGACAATTAAACTTGATGTACTTCTTCGTGTATTCGTCATGGTAATTCCTCGTAAATTAAAATTTTTGTATTGAACCTAAAATAGGTAATCCTAGTTGCGATTCAACATCTTCTTCTGTCTTAATACGCTTATCTAATAATTCTTTTAAGAAAATAATCAATATTGCTAAAACAATACCAACAATAATGCTGAT
>NZ_JACYHC010000581.1:0-2921 GCF_017152085.1 Staphylococcus sp. EG-SA-2 | reverse complement strand
TGTTTTAACAATAGAACATTTAACAAAGAAGATAGGCAACAAAACGATTCTCGAAGATGTATCATTTAAGCTGAAACGCGGACAAATAGTTGGTCTCGTTGGAGCGAATGGTGCAGGTAAAACAACTTTAATGAAAGTTATATTAGGTTACTCTAGTTTCCAAAGCGGGAATTTTAATGTTATTAACAGCAAAGACAGCAAAAGCAATATCGGTGCATTGATTGAAAATCCAGGAATATATCCTTTTATGTCTGGATATGAAAACTTGAAGTTATTGAATGAATCAAAAAACACTCAAGATATCGATAAAATTGTCTCACAACTTCATATGGATGAATACATTCATAAAAAAGCTAAAACGTATTCTCTTGGTATGAAACAAAAATTAGGAATTGCTATAGCATTTTTAAATGAACCTCAATTCATTATCTTAGATGAACCAATGAACGGCTTAGATCCAAAAGCTGTGCGAGATGTACGTGAATTGATTGTCCAAAAGTCGCAAGAAGGTGTTACTTTCTTAATTTCGAGTCATATTTTAAGTGAGTTAGTTAAAATCACAAACTCTATCCTTATTATTAACAAAGGTAAAATTGTTACAGAAACATCGGAAGAAGAACTTAAACAATTTAAAGATAATGATTTAGAAAATGTATTACTAGAAATCATAGAAAGGGAGGACCAAGCATAAAATGGGAACTTTAATTAAACAAGAATGTTTCAAATTATTTAAAAAGAAATCAACTTTTATCGCACCTATTGTCTTCATTCTACTAATGGTTGCTCAAGGTTATATCGCTACAAAATACAATGAAATTTTTACGCCACAGGAATCTTTCACATCTGCTTATAATGGTTTTTCATGGTTTGCATTTTTATTAATTATTCAAGCAAGTACAATCATTTCAATGGAATTTCATTACGGTACGATTAAAAATTTACTCTATCGTGAATATTCAAGAACAACTATGATTGTTAGCAAAATCATCACATTATTTATTATTTCTTTAATTTATTTTGTTATTACAATTATTGCTTCAATTGTTATTGGGTCTTTATTCTTTAATGATTTAAATATATTTGAAAGTAGCGGTAATCAATTATCTTTATTGAATCAATTATTATTAGTTAGTTTAGGTACATTTGTTGGCGTTTGGTTAGTTTTAAGCTTAACGTTGCTATTATCATCTGCAACTAATTCAACGGGTGTAGCCATTGCTGTAGGTATTGTTTTTTATTTTGCAAGTTCTATTTTAGCAGTTATTCAAACGGCACTTTTAGAAAAAATAGACTGGCTAAAGTGGAATCCTATTAATATGATGAATATTATGCTTCAAACAGTTGAAAAAGGCTTTAGTAAGTCGACGAAATTAGAACTTCATGAATTGTTTATTGGTAATATTGCTTATATTTCTATTTTCTTAATACTTGTAGTATTTATTTTCAAGAAGAAAAATATTTAGTAACTTCAAGTTATTAAATGTCTAAATACACACATATTCCATCGTAATTCAAAATCATTTTCAAATCCCTTCACCCAAATAATGGTGCGGGGATTTTTTTATCCAAATTTTGGCAATTCCACATTTTACATATCGTAATTTTTTAGGAAACTAGTGAATATAACAAATTCCTCCTCTCATTTTTAAAATAAATATATCACTTTCCCACTTTTACTTAACTAAACTGCAACGACTCCTAATACCAAAATCCTGCCCTCTATTTTTATCAATCCAAGCATACTTATTGAAAAATGTTAACGTTTTCTTGATAATCATTGTAAGCGCATTTATTTTATAAACTAACGTTTGAAATATACTACAGGAGTGACACGTAATGACTCAAATTACTGAAAAAGAATTAAAAAAGAAGTATTTAGATTTACTATCCCAAAATTTTGATACTCCAGAAAAACTTGCAACTGAAATTATCAATTTAGAATCAATTTTAGAATTACCTAAAGGTACGGAACATTTCGTCAGCGATTTACATGGTGAATACGAAGCTTTCCAACACGTATTACGCAACGGTTCTGGGAATGTGCGAGCGAAAATCAATGATATTTTCAAAGAGAGACTTTCAACTAAGGAGCTTAATGATTTAACTGCTCTTGTCTACTATCCAGAAGACAAATTAAAATTGATTAAAAGTGATTTCCAAAGTTGCGGTCAACTTAATGTCTGGTATATCACAACAATCGAACATTTAATTGAGTTGATTAAATATTGTTCTTCAAAATATACGCGTTCAAAACTGCGTAAAGCATTGCCAAAACAATACGTTTATATTATTGAGGAACTACTGTATAAAAGTAATGAATATCAAAATAAAAAATCATATTACGAAACACTTGTTAACCAAGTAATTGAACTTAAACAGGCAGATGATTTAATTATTGGACTCGCTTATTCCGTACAACGCTTAGTCGTCGATCATTTACACGTTGTCGGTGATATTTATGATCGTGGACCACAACCAGATAAAATTATGGATACACTGATTAATTATCATTCCCTAGATATTCAATGGGGTAATCATGATGTGCTTTGGGTTGGAGCCTATGCTGGGTCAAAAGTATGCTTAGCAAACTTACTTCGAATTTGTGCACGCTATGATAATTTAGATATTATCGAAGACGCTTATGGCATTAATTTAAGACCACTGCTTACTTTAGCTGAAAAATACTATGACGCAGATAATCCTGCTTTTAAGCCTAAAAAAAGACCTGACAAACACGAACGTTTAACTCAACGTGAAGAAAGTCAAATTACTAAAATTCATCAAGCTATTGCGATGATTCAATTCAAGTTAGAAATACCAATTATTAAACGTCGTCCAAATTTCGAAATGGAAGAACGTCTTGTGCTTGAAAAGGTTAATTATGATACAAATGAAATTACAGTTTATGGTAATACATACCC
>NZ_JACYHC010000580.1:0-2929 GCF_017152085.1 Staphylococcus sp. EG-SA-2 | reverse complement strand
TTCTTTGATTTTCCAAATATTACAAAAGGGCAGGCAGGAACAAATTCCATTACAAGACCGTCTTTTAGAGTGCCTAACGATGACGCATTAATGTATTATGAACAGCGCTTTGATGAATTTGGTGTTAAACACGAAGGTATTCAAGAATTATTTGGTAAAAAAGTGTTGCCATTTGAAGAAGTCGATGGCCAAGTGTATCAATTAATTTCAGATGAGTTAAATGAAGGGGTAGCACCTGGTGTACCTTGGAAGAATGGACCGGTTCCAGTAGATAAAGCGATTTATGGATTAGGACCCATTGAAATTAAAGTAAGTTATTTTGACGACTTTAAAAATATTTTAGAGACTGTTTACGGTATGACAACTATTGCGCATGAAGATAATGTCGCATTACTTGAAGTTGGCGAAGGCGGCAATGGTGGCCAGGTAATCTTAATAAAAGATGATAAAGGGCCAGCAGCACGTCAAGGTTATGGTGAGGTACATCATGTGTCATTTCGTGTGAAAGATCATGATGCAATAGAAGCGTGGGCAACGAAATATAAAGAGGTAGGTATTAACAACTCAGGCATCGTTAATCGTTTCTATTTTGAAGCATTATATGCACGTGTGGGGCATATTTTAATAGAAATTTCAACAGATGGACCAGGATTTATGGAAGATGAACCGTATGAAACATTAGGTGAAGGTTTATCATTGCCACCATTTTTAGAAAATAAAAGAGAGTATATAGAATCAGAAATAAGACCATTTAATACTAAGCGTTAACATGATTAATTGGAATGAGGAGGATTTGTGATGGAACATATTTTTCGTGAAGGACAAAAAGGTGCACCAACGCTAATATTGTTGCATGGTACAGGTGGCGATGAATTCGATTTATTGCCATTAGGCGAAGCATTGAATGAAAATTATCACTTGTTAAGTATTAGAGGACAAGTTTCAGAAAATGGGATGAACCGGTATTTCAAACGTCTTGGTGAAGGTGTTTATGATGAAGAAGATTTGGAATTTCGTGGACAAGAATTGTTAGCGTTCATTAAAGAAGCTGCTGAACGTTATGAATTTGATATTGAAAAAGCAGTACTTGTTGGATTTTCAAATGGATCAAATATAGCGATTAACTTAATGTTGCGTTCGGAAGCACCATTTAAAAAAGCATTGTTATATGCACCGTTATACCCAGTTGAAGTAACGTCAACAAAGGATTTATCAGATGTAAGTGTGTTGCTTTCTATGGGGAAACATGATCCAATTGTGCCATTAGCTGCAAGTGAACAAGTCATTAACTTGTTTAAGACACGTGGGGCAGTAGTCGAAGAAGTTTGGGTGAATGGTCATGAAATTACAGAAACTGGATTAACGGCTGGTCAACAAATACTTGGGAAATAACAGTTCTATTAAGAAGCGGACAGATGGAAAAGATTTTTACTTTTCATCTGCCCGCTTTTTTGATTTTGAAGTGCTGTAATAAATTTTACAATAGTATAGATGTTTTAATCGATATGAGATTTGCCGGTAATACGCTTAATTAAACCTTTATAGAGTACAGGTATGAGTAAGATGAAACCGAACAATCCCATAATAGGGAATACTTTTCCAATTAATGAAATGAAACCGATAAATGTACTAATATAAGTGATGACAGCCATTGTAATAATAATGATGAAGTAACGTCTGCTGAATGGAACGCTGAAACGTGACGCAAATGCATACATTAATCCAACAACAGTATTGTAGATGACAAGTATCATAATGACAGACATAATAATACCAATTGACGGAGACATTTGTGTCGCTAATTTTAATGTAGGTAAATCGACGTGTTTAATTTTATCGAATTGAGAAATTAAACCTAGGTTAATCATCATGAGTAAAAATGTAATGATTAAACCGCCAATCAAGCCCCCGTATAACGTTGAGTCACGATATTTAACTTTGCTACCCATCACTGATAAGAAGCTGAAGGCAGCAGCAATTTGCAAGCTTGCATAGTTAATCGCATCAAACCACCATCCAGGTGATAATGATTTCTGCTTATGAATCTGAGCATCATTATTAGCGGCAGTAAAATCAAGATGACTCGTTGTGAAATAGTAGACCGCAATCATAATGACAATTGCAATTAAAAATGGAGTAACTCCACCAAGCACAGCAATTAAACGATCGAATTTTAGAAACAGTGTTGCTAAAATAAAGGCGACTAATATGAGTGCGCTCAGCCAATACGGTAAGTTGAAACTTTGATGAATGGTTGACGCACCACCTGCAGTCATAATAATAGCTAAAGACAACATAAACATTGTTAAAATAATATCAAAACCTCTTGCAATAGAGGGGTATAAGAAATAGTTAATTGAATCAGAATGATTTCTGGACTTTAGATGATGACCTGTATGCATGACAACCATTCCACCTAAAGTAATCAATAGTCCTGTTACAATAATGCCTGAAATGCTATATGCGCCATGACTTGTGAAAAACTGGAAAATTTCTTGACCAGTAGCAAAGCCGGCACCAACGACAACACCAACAAAGGCAAATGCCACAATAATGGACTCTTTTAAGATACGCATGATTTAAAAATGTCCCTTCGTAATTTTAAGTAATATAGAAAATGTAACATACATGTTAATGAAAAATATAGTACTAATATAGTATTTTGTTAAATTGAAGTAGAAGCGAGGGCGTCGGTCATTTCATTAATTTATTAGTTGATTTTGCATTTTTTTGCTGTAAAGTTGTTATAATACAGTTAACAGGAATTAGCATAGATACACCAATCCCCTCACTACTCGCAATAGTGAGGGGATTTTTTTCGGTGTAGCTAGGTCGCCTATTTATCATCGCGTTTGCGTAGCCAATGCGTAAACCGCATCAATACAACAGTATACAATACATGCATAAAATGTCGTCTTTAGTCTAAGTA
>NZ_JACYHC010000579.1:0-2934 GCF_017152085.1 Staphylococcus sp. EG-SA-2 | reverse complement strand
GGTTTATCGCTAGTTGGCATAGATTTCTTAGCAGTGATGGGGTTTGCTTCGGCAATTAGTGTTATATTTGCTGTATTCAGTGCACTGACTTTATTACCTGCGTTAATTAGTATTTTCCATAAACGCATTAAAGTGAACAAATTGCAGTCTAATTTTAAAAAAGATATTGATACGCCGTGGTCTAAATTTATTACAGGAAATGCACTTGCGGCAGTATTACTAGGTTTAATCATATTAGTAGCAGCTGCAATACCAGTTAGTCATATGCGACTTGGTATTCCAGATGACGGTGTTAAACCAGCAGATTCTACACAGAAAAAAGCTTACGATATAATCTCGGATAAATTTGGTGAAGGATTTAATGGCCAAATTCCGATGTTGATAAATGTTAAAGATAAAAAAGATGATCCACAAGGATTACAACAAGATTTACAGTCTGTATATAAAGATATTAAAGATAAGAAAAATGTAGATATCGTTACGCCGCCACAAATGAGTAAAGATAATGATTATGCTTTGATGGTCGTGATACCTAAGCAAGGGCCTAATGCAGAGAGCACAAATGATTTAGTGCATGATTTACGAGATTATCATAAAGATGCACAAGATAAATATGGGTTCAAAACGGAGATTTCGGGACAAAGTGTCATTAATATTGATATGTCTAAAAAGTTAAATGAGGCGATACCTTTATTTGCAACAGTAATTGTTGTATTGGCATTTTTCTTATTAATGATTGTCTTCCGTTCAATTCTAATACCGTTAAAAGCAGTTTTAGGATTTGTCTTGTCATTAATGGCAACGCTAGGATTTACAACATTAGTAATGCAAGATGGTTTTATGAAAGGTCTGTTTGGTATTGAAACGACAGGACCAATGCTAGCATTTTTACCGGTTATTACTATAGGTATCTTATTTGGATTAGCGATGGATTATGAAGTCTTCCTTATGTCGCGAATTCATGAAGAATATAGTAAAACAGGGGATAATGATTATTCTATCAAAGTAGGATTGAAAGAAAGCGGTCCTGTTATTGTAGCCGCTGCATTAATTATGTTTAGTGTCTTCTTTGCGTTTGTATTCCAAGAAGATGTCATGATTAAATCAATGGGTATGGCATTAGCGTTTGGTGTACTCTTTGATGCCTTCGTAGTCAGAATGATGTTAATTCCTGCATTAACGAAATTGTTTGGAAAAGGTTCGTGGTATTTACCAGCATGGTTGAATCGCATTATTCCACGAGTTGATATTGAAGGACATGCACTTGAAAAATATAAAACGGTTGAATCACAGGAATCTGAAGCCAAAGATAGTAAGGAAACATACGACACAACCTTTAAAGTATATCCACAAGGTGCAACAAATGTATCGAAACATCAAGATGTACATGGGCAAGATGATGCACATTCAATAGTACTAGATGATAAAACGATGGCATTGTACCAAGAAGTGAAACAGCAATCTGCAAGTTCATTGTTCTTATATGATGCTTTAATAGATTATCAAAACAAGCATCAACTAAATTCAAAACAACAAGTAACGAATATAGAACAGTTGAATAAAAATATTGAAAAGCTCAATCAATTGTTAGAAAAAAATCTACGAAATAAATCATAAAATAACATGTACATGCCTCCGCTTTAAATGTCTATCAATGACATTTGAAGCGGAGGTTTTTTGCATGGAAGTGATTATACAAAACATTTTTGCAATGTAGCAAATTTTACATGAAAAATGAAAATTATTTAAATAAAGTATTGCGAGCTACAATTTTAAGGGTTATGATTTTTAAGTGATAATGATTATTATTTCTAATAGGAGAGCGAAATAGTATGTTAAACATTAAAAATGGTGAAATGAATAAGGCTTATAAAATAAAGCGAATGGATATTGCTAATGAGAATATGTTGTATCGTCTAAGTGCCTTTGGGTTAACAGATGACGCTATCATAACGATTAAACAAAAATGTTTATTTAAAGGGCCATGTATTATTGAAGTAAACGGACAACAGTTAAGTATTAGACATTGCGATGCTTGTTCTATTGCATTAGAAGAATAGGAGCCGGACGAATGGAAAATTATTGTATTTTAGGAAATCCTAATGTTGGTAAAACATCTTTGTTTAACGCTTTAACTGGTTCGTATGAATATATAGGCAACTGGAGTGGCGTAACGGTAGAGAAAAAAGTAGGGAAACTTAAAGAAAATGTAGGACAATTAATTGATTTACCAGGTACATATGATTTATCGCCGATTTCTAAAGATGAAACTGTAGTGACAGACTATTTATTAAACGATTCATTTTCAGGAATCATTAACATTGTTGATGCGAGTCAACTAAAAAGAAATGTGCAATTAACAGTACAATTGTTAGAACTTAATCAACCAATATACATCGGATTAAATATGATTGATGTAGCTACAAAGCGCGGGATAAAAATCGATTATCATAAATTGATGAAAAAGTTAAAAACACCTATTTTTCCAGTTGTGGCACGTACAGGCAAAGGAACTAAACATTTACTTGGCGAAATAAAGCATCTAGGGGAAGGGTATCAACCGCATTTTAAAATCAATTATGGTGAGAAGATTGAAGAGACAATTAAAAATATGTGTCAAATAATAATGACAGAGACATCTCATGATAAGTATCAAGCTAGGTTTATTGCGATTCAATTCTTATTAAATAACATGCAAATTGCAAACGAACTTAATTCAGAGGTTGTAAATAAATTGTCGAGTTTACGTGATCAAGTTGCTGAACAAGTAGGGGCTGTATCTGTTCGTCGAGAGATGGAGCGTATACGCAATCATTATATTGAGACGTTATTGCAAGACGTGGTAACGTATCCAGATGAAGATAAGCAATATTTCAGCTCTAGAATAGACAAGATATTAACACATAAATATATAGGGATGCCTATCTTTCTAGC
>NZ_JACYHC010000578.1:0-2952 GCF_017152085.1 Staphylococcus sp. EG-SA-2 | reverse complement strand
CCTTTTAACACTAAACCAATTTTATATGTTTGGTTTGTAATTAAAGTTCTAGCAGCGGTATTAGGAAAATAATTCAATTCTTCCATAACTTTCTTCACTTTTGAAATTGTCGCTTCGCTAATACGTTTATTTCCTTTTATAACTCTTGAAACTGTCGAAGGAGAAACACCGGCTTTTAGTGCAACATCTTTAATCGTAACCATTTAATCACCTCCTGTTAATTTCTGCATTGGAAAACGCTTCCAACCTCTATATAATAACAGTTTAGTTACTCTTTCTAAAAAAGTCAAAAGATTTGTGCAAACGATTGCATAAAACGATAAAAATAAAACCTTCATACTGAAATTCAATCCGAAAATCAATATAAAGGTTTGTATAAATATTAAAATCGATTGTTTAGTCACTAACTGCAAAATAATTACCTTGTCCATCTTGGAAATTAAATACACGTTGACCATCCATTTCTACTATATCATGCCCAGTTAAACCTAAATCATTTAATTTTGAGTATAATGCATCAAAGTTTTTCTCTTTAAACATTAAAGATGGTGTTCCTAGGTTCACCTCTGGACTATGCTTTTCAATAAATTCTTTTGCCATAATCGTCAATGACGTTTCAGCATCTTTGGTAGGTGATACTTCAACTGCAACATAGTCCTCAGCTAACGGTGTTTCACTTACAACAACAAATTCTAAAGTTTCTGTCCAAAATGCTTTCGCTTTTTCAACATCATCAACATATAACATAACTTGATTTAACTTTTCCATAAAATAGTACCTCTATTTCTCTATAGTACATGCTATCATAACACAGTAAATATTTTATTACTTCACAAAATGCTTAAAAATATGGCGGGATGCTTTTAAGGTAATAGATATTGCTTGTGTAATTTTTAAAATTTTGTAGCCACATAGAACTTCATTAATCAAACATGTCGTCTGGGACATATATCAATGAAATACTTCGTTCAAAGTTTTCGTATTTTCTATGTCAACTTAACTGGGTGTAGCTCACATTGTCCATTAGAATGTATAACTAACATAATAAAATTAATTAAACGTACATCATTTGATTATGGAAGTTACAATCATTTGCGCAATCGAATATTATTATGTTCAAAACTTTAAGCTCCAATAACTAAAAAGAAAGTTATACAATGTTTAGTTGCCTAACTTCCTATATTGAATTCATCAGTCCAATTTGACATAGCAGCCATTTTTATTAATTTTCTTCTTAATATTCTTCAACTTGATAAAATCTATTTTTCAGTATATATAACACTAATGGTATAAATAACACAGCACTGATCGTAAGTGCATAAAATCCACCTTTATTTTCAAGTAATATACCGCCTAAAAAAAGGCCTATAGGTCTGAATGCAAAAACCATTGTTTTAAAAACACTATTAACACGTCCTAACATATTTTCTGAACATTTCTTTTGCCTCAGTGTGATTATCGCTATATTTAAAATGGATTGTGTCATATATGTCAACCCTAAAAGTGGGATGAGTATAAAAATATAAGTACTAAATGGTAACATTAATCTAAAAATTGTATCTAAAAATAATATAATTACAATTAGTTTTCCGAAATTAAATAATTTCAAGAGAAAACTTGCAGATAATGAACCGATTAGCGCACCTAATGATGAGATACCTAAAACTAACCCCAATGCTTGAGATGATTGATTCATGTCTTCCTTTACAAACATTACTATATAAATATAATAAGGTGAGATAATTAGATTGGATAAACTTACAACAACAGCCATTACTCTAATAGTTGAATTAGATAATAGATAATCAAATCCAACTTTAACATCGCTCAAAAAATTTTTTCCACTCAACTTTTCTTGATTGAATATACTCTTTGTTTCAATTTTAATTAATATCAAACTGAAAAATGAGAGTAAAAAAGTCATAGAATCTATAAAAATCAATATTGAATATCCCATATATGTATAAAGTAAACCTCCAATTATAGGGCCCAAAAATTCCGAAACATTTTGAGTAGCGTATATATAACTGTTTGCGCTCGCCAAATCTTCTTCTTTTACAATACTTGGGATTATCGAAACCTCAGAAATACTGTGAAATACTAATCCAATACCTGAAATGATTGCAACTACATAAATTTGAAAGATGCTTAACATATTGAAAAAACTTAATACTGGTATACTTAAATATGAAACGAACCTAATTATATCAGCACATTTCATTATGGTCTTCTTATTCAATCTGTCAATTAAAGCACCAGCTGGCAATCCTAAAATTGCATAAGGTATAAAACTTAGTGCAGAAACTATGCCAACTTGAAATGCAGATCCAGTAAGCTTTAAAATCATTAATGGAAAAACAAACGTAGTAAAAGCACTGCCCATGTTAGAAAAAGCTATCCCTATTAAATAAAAAGTAAAGTTCTTATTAAACAATACAGAAGTATATGACATTCTATCCCTCTTATTCATCAAATAATAAAACGTAATCTATTTATCGAAATATTAAAATTATTTACTAATGCTATCTTAATAGTATGTAAGTAAAACGTCTACACTTAAACGGACAAATTCTATGAGGATAGATATCGTTAATTTATAAAAGTTGAAAATTTTAATTTGACAAGAGAAAGAAAATCATTGAATATATCATGCGTAGAAAATTTCGATAAATACATAAGGAAAGAGACAATTTCTATCAAATAAATAATAGAAATTGTCTCTTTAACATTACCTAAATTCATAAGGTCTCAGGCTCAATGGTCAATATTATTCTTCAATCCATTGTGTATGGAATACGCCTTCTTTATCTTTTCTTTCGTACGTGTGAGCACCGAAGTAGTCACGTTGTGCTTGAATTAAGTTTGCAGGTAAATCAGCTGCACGGTAACTATCATAGTAATTAATACTTGATGAGAAACCAGGTGTTGGTACACCATTTTGAACACCAGTTG